>JAISES010000144.1 GCA_031263965.1 Prevotella sp.
TTAACTGTATCCTGCCTCTAAAGGGCAAGACAGGAACTGTTATGCTTCGAACCTATCGCAACTAACGGTTTTACGCACTAAAAGCAAATTAGCAAAGATAGATTATAGAGGAAAGATAATAAAATTTAGGATTTAATTTATTTCTGAAAAAACATAATAACCTGAATTCGACGTAAGAAAAGCATGGAAAAAAAGTAATCAAAAAAACATGCCGACCTATTTCACAAAAGGATGCGCTGTTTTTGAAAAGCCTGGTCACGAAAGAGAAATAGGATTTCCCAAAGACAATATGATGGCTTTTTGCTAAAATATAATCATTGACTTTTCCGGACAAGTTTATTTTATGGTTTCTATCGAAAGAGTCCGTATCCAGCTTCACAGCAACATACGGACCAAACAAATAACAAACTCTACTTATATGAAAAAACAAATACTACTACTTATATATTTTAAAACTCTTTTATTTTTGCTATCCTATATACATAACAGTAGATTTGTTTATAAGGTTTCAACCTCACTCAGAAAAAAAGTTAATAATTACTTTTTTTACGCATGCAGAACTAATAATGGTGTATCGGTATGGAAAAGCATTTTCCTGGCAATTCCTGGATTAAACATTCTGGCCAGAATATTCCTGCGATGTGCAGTCAGTGCTATTATATCAATCTGCTTATCCCTTACAAATTTTTCAATAGCCAACAGCAAGTCGCCATCATCTAATACTGTATATTCGATAGCTGCATTCGGATATTGTTTTTTGAAATAATCTTTAATACCCGACAAGCGTATCTCATTCCATTGATCATTGCTTGTAGAAATATTAAAGATGTGTATTTGCATATTGAAGTCTTTCATTAAATTCATAAAGGAATCAAAAGCAACCAAATCCCGCTGATTATATGAGGTAGCAAATGCAAAGTTTCTATATTTCGATAGATCTTCAAACTTCATATTTTCGGGGATAGTTAATACAGGAACCTTACTTACCTCTATTATTTCACCGGTTACACTACCTATTAAGTCTAAATCCTTTTGATTCTTACCCCTTGTCCCCATGATAATAAGCATAGGATGATACTCTTTACTGTATGATAAGATTTCTTCTTCAGGCAAACCTTCACGAAGTATATAATTATATTTTACCTGTGGCAACTCACCTGATTTCATTTTACGATTAATCTGTGTACAAAGGTTTTCCATATCTGTTTGCACACGTTTCAGCATATTTTGGGTTGTTTCCTCCTCATTTACCGGATATGCCAACGTATCTCCAAAAGGAATGGCCGTTGGAAAATAGGGACTAAAATAAGCATGTAAAATCATGACTTCAGCACCTGTCTTAGCGGCATAATTAAATCCTAAATCACACGCTTTCATTGAATAATCGGAAAAGTCGACCGGAATCAACACCTTCTTTTCCTGATTGGCTATTACTTCCTCCTGTGCTTCTTCAAGCCATTTATTATCTTCAATAATACGTAATGCATGAGGTAAGTCACTTTCTTTAATCCGTACACGAACACCAGCCGAAACCACCGGTTGAATCTGATTTACATTATGTATACACACGTCTATACCTTCCGTTTCAAGGATAGTTCTCAGAATCTGAGCCTTTTCAAAAGTATGAATGGCTAACGTAACTAATTTGTCTTCTTTGTTTTCCATACTAATCTTTTATTTAAATAACAAATGGAATATAAGGAAAGTTGATAAAATGAAAAAATCCCAAAGCTGTTGTTTTTTTTTACTGCTTTGGGATTTCAAAAATACTTGAACTTCTTTACGCTTCCGGCGCAGTTGGCACATGACTTTCGTCAAGTATTTCCAACGCACGCTCTAATATTAAAGTATCATCTAAAACAACTAAACCACCATCGGGACCCGGTTCGATATGTATACCGCAACTTTTGCCTTCCCTAAAATTCTGTCCACCGAAATAATTTCGTACGGTTTCTACCGATACACCCAACTCGTCGGCAATACGGTGGGTGGTACCATCAGGCAAGCTGTCTTTGATTCTACGCAGTTCATTAAATGTGATCGTCTTTGTCATGGCTTCAATATTTTGAAGGTTAATACTTATATTAATTATATGATGCCACTAACTTAGTGAATATATGCAACAAGAACAAATAAAAAGGATGAAATTAACATGCTGTACGACATATAAAACATTGTATTTAACGTAAAAAAGCTGTCAGGGGTACATTAAATATTAAAAGAATTAAAACAGTTATAAGAATACCAAAAACAATCCCTAATTTCTGCTTCTTAGAATATAATAAATAAGGAGGTTTCTCTTCTACATCACAAACAAACTTTTTCCGTACATATATATATAGTATATATACCAACCAACCGAAAAGTAATCCTACCAATGCTCCGGGAACAACATCAGAGATAAAATGTACTCCCAGATAAACACGGGTATACGCCGTAAAGAAAGCCCAAAGAAAAACTACTATTGTAAAAATACGATAACGAAACAATAACGACATAAACATAGCAAAACCGAAAGCATTGGCTGCATGGCTGGAAATAAATCCGTAACGTCCTCCTCTATAACCAAATACTATTTTCACATCTTCCATAAATCCAGGGTGATGAGTCGGACGGAAACGTTCAAAATAAGGTTTTATAAGATGAGATGCAAACTGATCGCAAAGTGTTATAACCAAGGCTATAGCTAATAAGATAAATAATGATTCACGCCAATTTTTTTTACATATCAAAATAACAAAAATAAAAATGGCCAACGGTAGCCATACCACTTTTCCGGTATATAGCCACATAAACCGATCGAGAAAAGGTGAATCGCTGCCATTAAGCATGAAAAACATGCTACGCTCATATTCCAATATCTGTTCAAGCATGCATCAGATTATTTCAATATCTTTTCCAGGCATCCAACCAACATTGCCATCTTCCAGTTCAATCTCTTTCCAATTGCCTAAAGAACTCTTGATAAATACCTTCGTTCCTTCATGCAGAATAAATAAATCCGTACCGCTGGCATCAGGAGAACTCTTTACCGTCACTGTAGAAGAAAACACTATGGCATGCCTATGGTTTACAATTTCGTTTTTTTGGTTCTTAGCAAAAACATTGGCTACTATAACAACCAATAAACAAACCATACCCAAATAAAAACCAACTTTCTTCATTCGAATCCATCTTGAAAAGAAAAATAGTAATAAACAAAAGATTAGCAAAAGAAAACTTACTATACCAAGCATGGCCCATGAATCGGCACTTCCTCTGTTTTGAAGCGAATGGATCCATTTAATAAGGAAAAACTCACCCACAGGTTCTATTTTTTCTACTGTTTTTTCCCTTGCCAACTGTAAATTAAACCGTATATCTCCATCACCCGGATCAAGCAATAAGGCTCTTTCATAGTTTAAAATAGCAGGAGCTATTCGATTCGCTTTATAGTAAGCATTTCCTAAGTTATAATATATCTCGGCAGAAGCAGCACCATTGTTTTTTAAAATTTCTTCGTATAATTCAATCGCTTTGTTATAATTTTCCTGTGTATAGGCAGTTTCGGCTTCCTTGATCAGTCCGTCTTGGGCATATACACTCCATACAGTGCATTGAATAAAGAAAATAGAAAAGATGCTTATTATATATGTTTTCGCTTTCATTCCTTTATCTTTTTATTGTATTTTCCATTTTACCAATTGCAATAACTGTTGATTCATACAGCTTATCCATAGCATCTGAAGTTTGTGAAGGTGCATAACGGGCAAACTCACAACTATTGAGGATATCGATAAATTCACTGATCAACGATTCATTCACTCCATATTTGATAAGTTCAGCCTCTATATTATCTTTTGTAAGATTAGATTGAGGAATATTCAGTTTATCACTCAAATATCCCCACAAAGCGCGGAGAACTTCATCATAGAATTCTTCTTTTTTATTTTCCTTCAACAATTTACCGGCATTTTTCAAACGACGTACAGCCATCTTATTTGCCTTTTTAGTACGTACTAAGGCTATATTCGCGTTCTCTTTTACTTGTTTTCGATAAATAATAAAGAAGACGATGAAAAGTAAAGCGGGTATCAGATAACACATGTAATACATGAACGAACCAAAAAATATATCATCATTCGATTGAAAATTAATACCCTTCACCTTCAGGTAACGGATATCCTGGCCTAAATATCGTACACTTTCTCTGTTACTGAAGTTGGAAACAACAGGAGCGTTCCCCTCCCCTCCTTCTCCTTTTTCTACATGAAGCTTGAATGTTTCGGAAGAAAGAGTTTTATAAGTTCCGGTTTTGGTATCAAAATAAGAAAATTGTATGGCCGGTATTTCAAAATCTCCAGCATATCGCGGAATAGCCATATATTCAATTGCCTTTGTACCACTCACTCCGGCTGCTGTTGTGCGTGTATTATAATCTACTTTCGTATCATAAATATCAAAATCGTTCGGGAATATTACTTCCGGATTCTTTACAAGCCTGATATTACCGGTACCCGAAATACTTACCTTTACAGTAACAGCTTCGTTTACTTTTACGTGGTTGGAATTAATGCTTGTCGACATTTTATAATCGCCGACAGCATTGGCAAATGAAGCTGGTTTTCCGGAAGGCAACGACTTTACATCAATTGTTACAGGACTAGTTGTTAATGTCTTATTTACCTCCTGATAGGTATCGAAAAAATCGTCGAATAAACTACGGACGCGTTGTTGCGTACGCACACGTATTTTTGCATCGAACTTTCCGGCATCTATCGTTATCTTACCTGATCGTTGCGGATACAACACTGTTTGTTTCAGTGTAGCAATATTATAATTAGAGCCATTATAATTTTCCATTGTCCACTGTTTTTCAACCGGAAGTTCTATTTCTTGTGCAAGGAAACCTTCAAATTCAGGAAATTTCACACCAGGCAAAGCCACTTGTGTATCTTTTGAATATAGTTTAAAGGTTACCAGAAAACCTTCCTGTTCATAAACACTTCGTTTGGATACCTGCATAGATACAAATATATCTCTATCGCTTACTCCGGATGTAGGCGAAGAAGCATTATTCTGTGCAGCAGCATTTGCTTGGTCTTGTGGAAGCACTTTTATAACTAAAGCATTGGAAATATAGTTGGAGTTATTTACTTTGATAGTTGCCGGAGGTATATTAAACGTTCCTTCATTTTTTGCCAAAAGAACATATGTATATGTTACAGTCGTTTCACTTTTACTTTGTCCGTTAACCCAGGTTGAACTGTATGCTTTAGACTGTGACGGACCGAAAAGAATATCAAAATCAGGCATTTCCTGCACTCGCAAATCTTTTCCTTCCGCATTTACGATAAAACTTAATTGAAACTGCTGTCCTACAACAACAGCATTAGGAGCGGAGGCTTTAAAAACAATCTCATCTCCTTTCGCTTTCAGGGCAATTGTTAAGAGTAAAAAGAATAAGAAAACTAATTTCCTCATTGATATTTATATTTAAAAAATTCTACATCCGGAAAGAATCATCTTCTTTCCTGCAAAGTTACCATTCTTTGTCGGTCTTACGGCGTTGCTGTTGTTCAGCTTGTGCTTTTTTAACCTTCTCCTGCGTATCTTTTTCATCCTGGAGAAAA
>JAISES010000151.1 GCA_031263965.1 Prevotella sp.
AAAATTGCGACAATACAATTTGCAAGAGTTCAATAGTTCTGAAATTATAATCCCGTTATGGAAAACCACAACGGGATTAACTACTTCAAACCTCAAACCTCAATTTTTAATTGAATTTAATTTTTATCTATTCTCACGTATAAGGGTAACAGTTCCTTTAACTGTCTTTGTTGAACCGTCATCCATTTTCAAGATAAGGATATATATATATGTACCGGGGGGAACCTTGTTTCCACGATAAGTGCCGTCCCAGCCGGATTCGCCGTAATACAGTCTGTTGCCCCAGCGATTGGTTACCTCAAGATGAAACTCCCTGTTTCTGAACTTTTCGCCTCCGAGGAAGACGTCATTGGTGCCGTCGCCGTCGGGAGTAAACACCGTCGGGAACGGTACGCGAACAACCACGCTTTCTTCCTTGCGAACTATACAGTTATTCTTGTCCGTAGCGATAATGCTTATAAAATCTTCGACGCCGGAGAATGCAAGGGCGCTGAGAGTGATTTCGTTTTTTGTAGAATCACTGCCACGATAATACTTATTCAAGTTCTTGTTATTCATCATGAACGTATAATAGTTGAACTTATATTCGGAGGTATCGACGCCGATAGTAATCTGGTCGTCTATACCGTATTCTGCATCCGGATTCCGGACGATATCGGGCGAATAGAATATTTCAAGTTCGGATTTAGGATAAACCCTGATATTGATACTGTCAGAATAGTCCTGATTACCTTTATGAATAATCACATAGAATGTTGTATCATACGCAGATTCCAAATCCACAATCTTATTGCCGTTGTCGATGCGATCCTTCATTTCGCGGTCGGAATACACATCCATATTAACCCATCCGGTCAGCGACTGGTTATTAATCCAGTCCGACGGATTCTTTGAATGTGTCAGCAACAGATCCGCAATAGTAACCGGTTTGGTAAATTCATGTCTGCCAAACGGATTCATATCCACGCTGCTTCCATAACAGAAGTAATGAGTATTGTCGAGTTCGCCCGAAACAACCTCCATACAGCCCTGCGAACCGATATACAAATTCAATATGAACCGTGTACTCTTACTTATGCCGCAGTAATCCTTCAGCGAGGTAAAATAAAAATAGAAGTGCTACATCCCCGTATCGGCTACAGAAGGAGGAGGGGTAAAGATATTGCCATCAGTATATTTCCGTTCCTTTACCGAAGCGTTTATGCTTCCGGTTTTTCCGTCGTATGGAACCCCGTATTCATCGCCCCAGTATCCGTTTTCGGGTGATACATACAAATTTGCCACCTTGAACAAATCTACGGGCATAACCTTGCGACATGCAAAGAAATACTCTTCTCTGTACACCGTATATACCATGGACTCTATCCCATTCTGCTGTTGCTGTCCATTTACAGCGCCCGAAAACAGGGAAAACAGAAAGAAAAACGCCAGTCTATATTTATGTATATATGCAATCATAATATTTTTATTTTCACTTATCAAATTTTGAATCCTCTTTAATATCCCTTGTAACAGTAATTGTTACTTTCATGTCATTCGATACGCAGGAGCTGCCTCCGTTAGCGTAGGGAAGATAGCCAAACGTATATGTTTCACTTTCGTGGTCTGTATTAAACAGGTCAAAAGCGTTTAATTTCCCGTTCTGTTTAATATTATCCAGAACCTCATCGGAGAGGGTAATCTCTTGTTTGTTGTTGTCCATTGCCGACTCAAGCTCAAAATATCCGTCGGGATTGTTATCCACTGCAATACCCAGGATCTGGAACAGATCGACATACTTAGCATAGTCGTCGGTGTAGCAGATTGTTATATTTCGTATTGTATCCAGGCTGAGACTGTCCACTGTCGAGATATGCAAATTTCCGGTATATAATCCGCAGGCGGAACGTACTTCATACTGATACAGCATTTTATAAACCGAGAACTCAGACGTCTGCCATTCTTCGCTGGCTCTAAGCGTATAACTCCCCGGATTGAGGATCGTTCTGCCCGTACTGTCTTTCCACGTTACCATGCTGGGACTTATTCGAGTGGTATCATTCAAGCTGGGAACATATCGCGACAGATCTATCGTCATGCCGGAAGCAAACTGATCCTTGCATATTTTGAGTTCGGCGTTGGCTACCGCAATATCATAAACCTTTAGCTCAAACGTTGTAGATTGAACCTCTGCAAGACACGCGGCGTCAATAGCCGAATTAACGTCGTAACGGAACTTGTATGGCGAGCCGGTTCTCATCTCCGAAATATCCACCTTGCCGTAAAGCATTTCCTCAAAGTCGTTTGTGACTTCCTGATACCAAATACCCGATGTCAGCGGAACTGTAAACCCAAAGACTGACGACAACTCGACCATGCCCGACATCAGATTACGACATACACTCTGGGTTTTATTATCAAATACTTTTTTAAACTTCGCTTTGTCAAAATTGAATGTCAGCAAGGTGGAAGTATCGTGATCCATACAGTCTTTATAACTGTATTTGAACACTATACTGTCATTTAAAAATGCCATCATTGCAACATAAATTGTTACATCTCCACTCGTTTCGTCAATTGTCACTTCATCGACCCCAGTAAGAGGCGAATATTTTACAGACCATCTGCCATTGGGCGCGGACGAACCGAGATACCCAAACAGATTGGTATTCAAATACATTTCAGTTTCCGGAACAAGACTCAGCACATCGGTACAAAACGATATGCTCCTGTCAGGTATGACATATTCTTCGTTTTCACGAATCCTTACCGTATGCGTCAGAAATGCCGAATCTTCGGGACAGTAGTACGACGTGTTTTTCATATCAGAATACTTATTCACAAATGCGCCGGAGCCGTCATTTATGCTATACCGGTAAACATTGTTACCCACATTGCGGAGACCCGCCTTAACAGGCATTTCCACTTTATTGCCCTCAAGTGTGTAATAGGATACTGTCCATCCCATTTCATCGAGGAAATACTTCGTTTCGGGAGTAATAAAGTCGTTAAAATTAATGTCTTCCTCTGTTCCAGGGCAAACATTGGTAAGCACGGGGAAACCAGTCAGTTGAGGTACAAGATAGACCCGTACAACAGACTGCTCGCCTCTTGCCATTCCGCAGAAACCGTCATCAGTAGATACAAAAATATATTCATACACTCCGGCCGGCTTGCCTACCACATTCATAACTCCCTTGGAGGGATTCTGAATAACATCGTCGGTGTCGGGCAGATTGCTACCATCCTTATGCGTCCCCGGTTTAACCTGTATGAAATAACCGCTACCCATCTGGACAATTGTCTTATAATCAACATTAAATGCATCGTATGATATATCTATCGGAAAAGCGACGGAAGTACACACCCACATCTCTTTCTTTATTACAAAGTTATCGTAACTTCCCAATGCTTCCAGCGAAGCAAACACGGGACACGTAAATAATAGTAACCCAAATATTATAATAAGCCTCTTCATTTATTCAATTATTATCATTTTTTTTACCTTAACGTTCATAAATCCGTTTTTTTTTTTATAAACCGAGAAACCATTCCGGTTTTACCCGGAGATGGTTTATTTTTCTTTATTCTAATCTTTATTTATTTCCCACATTTTATCATTAACGGCAACCGCCTTATTTAATGGCCTGGCAACTTTCTTTATACCATAAAGCTTTTCCTTTTTAACAGTTTGTTCATCATTCGGAGTATAAACAGAATCATCGATATTACACGAAATTGTGAATGAACAAACAACCAATAGCATTACAAAATATAAACCTTTCATTTCAATTGTTCTTTTAATTTTTAATATCATATTTCTTTTTACCGAGAAACCATTCCGGTTTTACCCGGAGATGGTTTATTTTTTTTACTCTAATCCTTTTTTATTTTATTGGAGAGTTGTCACAAACTTGAGTGTAAGTTTCGTACTACTAGATATACCACAAGTCTTTGCATCAGAAAACGCTATTGTAAATTCTAAATCCACTGGATCAGCGTCTTTTTTCTTTGCAATAAACTTTGCAATATCCAAAGTACCATTACTTTCAAATCCGTAACTCGAATCCAGAGTAGTACCAGCACCAGCATCAGGTATCTTACCCGTCCATGTAAGTCCGCTAACTGCAACGCCAAGAACATCATTCAGATTAATTGAAGCAGGCAGTTTTGCAATACAATATTGCACTGTTTTAGATACAGGAGCTTTAACCTGGTTCGTAATCTTAAGATAGAATACACCTTTTCCACCCGGGCCGCAACCTGCCGGAATTGAATATTTATATTTATAAGTACCCATTGCAATAGTTCCAACCTTAAGGGTGCTATTATCATTCTCAAGGTGTGGATTATTCGTTTCCGGAGTCCACATTACACTAAGCCCTGCATATAGATTCAAATCAAAATCAGTACTCTGACTCACATATGAACTCTTACACAACTGAGCAGTGTAATCTTGTGCAATGGCAGGGTCTTGTATAATAACCACCATAGTTCCCGAATCAGGTACGCCATCCTCATTAGTAAGACATGGGAAAGCTCCCGGATCAACCTTCCACAGATAATTATATCCAATATTCGACTTCATAATCCCCAATTGGAGACTATAACCGGATATTTCATGCTGTGAAAGATCATTAGGATCAGGAAGATTAGTTTGAACATCTAACGATGATGCTCCCGATGTTGTATTGTATGGAGGGAAGGTAAAAGGAATTTGACCAAGATCTCTGTCATACCAATATGAATTGGATACGGTAAGATACGGTTTACCTTTAGGCATGTTAGGATAATTGATTGCAGAATCAAAATACATATTAAATATGCTTGCAGGCACAGAATCACGGCAATAAACAATTGTATCTTTACCCCAATTGCCATAAGGTCCGTCATCATACAAATATATGGTATCATTTACAGTACCACTACCTTTACCATCATTTCCCTTGGGATCACAAGTTGTATATGAATATACAAATATTTTGTATCCGTTACTTATTTCGTTACTAGACCATCCAGTAAGACCAATCTTATCAGGAGCGTATTGAGCTCCATAAACATTATGTTTGAAAATTTCATTAGGATTTCTGTTTCCCAAATCACCTTCTAACTGTTCTTTACATAAACCGACACCCGAACTCCCTAATTTAAATATGGAATCAACACGTACAACAATTTTAAAAATAACCGTATCACCACAACTATATTCAGCAGGCTTCGTACCTTTAGTTAATAGGATCGAATCAACCAAAGAATATGTTGCAACTGAATCTTTTCTCAGTTTATATTCACCATTCCCTCTATTCTTTGATGCCCACTCGAATTGTTTGAACCCTGCATTTGTGTACAAATCAAGATACTGTTTAAAAGTCTCATTAAAATTAATTGTAATCTCAGGAGAAGTAGCCCCTGTCTTCTTCTCAAAACATACTACTGTATCTGTAGGATTAACTATATCGTTGTAATCCGGCAAGATAAATACATATACCCAGTATTTTTGACCTGGATCCAATCCGCACTGTTCGCTCTTAGCATCATATTGGAAGAGTAATCCTCCAATACCGGAACCAACTGTTTTAAAAGCATTACCGGCACCATCATTTCCATTAGGAACATTAAGGTCGTAATCGGCAGCTACTACTGAAGCGTCAGTCTTTGCAATCAACTTCCACTCGCCATAACTCGGGTGAAGTTTCCTACCCGACACATCGTATCCTAACTCAATAGGATATAAAGAATCTGCGCGCGC
>JAISES010000189.1 GCA_031263965.1 Prevotella sp.
AAAAACGCTGAATTGCTGTATATAATAATAGTCTGTATTAACTTAGACAACAGCCGTTTTATTTTATACGATTATTCACTTAAAAATAGATAACATTATGGTTTATGGTTATATTCGGGTTAGTACGGATAGACAAACAGTAGAAAATCAACGATTTGAAGTCAATCAATTTTGCGAGAAAAATGTAATGGTAGTTGACAGATGGATTGAGGAAACTATTTCGGGTACAAAAACAGTTCAAGAGCGAAAACTGGGTAAACTTCTCAAAAAAATGAAGAAAGAAGATATTTTAATATGTTCGGAATTATCTCGGCTTGGCAGAAATCTGCTGATGATTATGGGAATCCTTAACGAATGTATGAATCGTGACATTCAGGTTTGGACTATCAAAGACAACTATCGTTTGGGTAGTGACATCAATTCCAAAGTTCTCGCTTTCGCGTTTGGTCTTTCCGCCGAAATTGAGCGCAACCTAATTTCTCAGCGGACGAAAGAAGCACTTGCCCGCAAACGTGCAGAAGGTGTTGTATTAGGGCGTCCGAAAGGAAGTAAATCGAAAGTCAAAAAACTTACAGGCAAAGAAGCGGAAATCAAAACCCTGTTAGACAAAAAAGTATCCAAATCTGCCATTGCCCGGATTTTGGGTGTACATCGGCTAACAGTGGCAGAATTTGTGAAAAATATTTCATGATAAGATTTTAAGAACATTGGTGGAGAAAAAATGTGGGAAAAAGAAAATTTTAGCATCGGTGGGGAAAATGTGGGGAAAATGTGGGTATTAAAAAAGCCTAACTGATTGATTATCAATTAGACTTTTACTTTCCTCGTACCCAGAGCCGGGATCGAACCGGCATGGAAGTGAATCCACTGGTGTTTGAGACCAGCGCGTCTACCAATTCCGCCATCTGGGCTTGTGAGGTGCAAAAGTACACATATTTTTTATAATTCAAAGAGGTGAACTTAACTTTTTTAAAAAAGTCGTATTTATTTTTTGTCGTTATTCTGACCTTTTGTTTTGTTTGTATTTTTGTATGATGTAACTTTGCGTAAATTCTGAATAACATGGATAATAAAAATAACTATTGTGTTATTATGGGTGGTGGCATAGGCAGCCGCTTTTGGCCTTTTAGCCGTGAAGCCAGACCAAAACAGTTCCTTGACTTTTTTGGCACAGGGCGTTCCCTTCTACAGATGACAGTTGACCGGTTCAAGAAAATTCTTCCCGTAGAGAATATATATATCGTTACAAACAACGAATATGCGCAGATGGTACTGGAGGAACTGCCTGAACTGAAACCTAATCAGCTATTGCTGGAGCCTATGAGAAGAAATACCGCTCCGTGCATAGCTTTTGCTACATATCATATCAACTCATTTGCCCCAAACGCCAATATCGTTGTGGCTCCGTCCGACCATTTGATCCTGAAGGAAAATGAGTTCCTGGATATCATTCAAAATGCATTTGCCTTTGTCGAAAAGCATAATACGTTGCTTACGCTGGGGATTCGTCCGAGCCGCCCTGAAACCGGTTACGGATATATCCAGATGAGCGAAGATGAAATTGACGGAGTTCATAAGGTAAAAGTATTTACAGAGAAGCCCAATATCGATTTGGCTAAGGTATTTTTCGAAAGTGGAGAA
The DNA here is from genome assembly GCA_031263965.1 of Prevotella sp. Classification (GTDB taxonomy): domain Bacteria; phylum Bacteroidota; class Bacteroidia; order Bacteroidales; family Dysgonomonadaceae; genus Dysgonomonas. The sequence continues at coordinate 1,642 of JAISES010000189.1, forward strand.
TTTCTTTGGAACTCAGGCCTTTTTATTTGGAATAACAAAGCAATATTGGACGCATTTCATAAATATTTGCCGGAAATAACCAATCGCTTCGATCAGGGAATAAAAGCATTCGGAACGGAAAATGAAAAGGCTTTTATTGACGAGAATTTTCCGTTTTGTCCGAATATTTCCATCGATTACGGTATTATAGAAAAGGCTGATAATGTATATGTACAAGCAGCTGAATTCGGGTGGTCCGATTTGGGAACATGGGGTTCATTATATGAAATATCGGATAAGGACGAAGATGCCAATGCCTCTTTGATTGCCGAAACATTGTTTTTCGATAGTTCGGAGAATATTGTCACATTGCCATCCGGCAAACTTGCCGTTATCCAGGGCCTTAAGGGATATATCATAGCAGAAGCCGATGGCGTGCTCCTTATATGCAAGAAAGAAGAAGAGCAACGTATTAAGCAATTTGTAACGGACGTAAAATTGAAATACGGAGAAAAATATATTTAATAATCACAATAACAAATGTCTAAAGAACTTAAACCAAACTTGCCATACTTAGTGGCAGATATATCTTTGGCCGGTTTCGGAAGAAAAGAAATCGATATAGCTGAGCATGAAATGCCCGGCTTGATGGCTCTGCGTAAGAAATACGGAGCTTCAAAACCATTAAAAGGCGCCCGTATTATGGGATCGCTCCATATGACCGTACAAACAGCCGTATTAATAGAAACCCTCAAAGAACTGGGGGCTGACATACGTTGGGTAAGCTGCAACATTTTCTCCACACAAGATCACGCGGCGGCAGCTATTGCAGCAGCCGGGATTCCCGTTTTTGCATGGAAAGGCGAAACGTTGGAAGAATACTGGTGGTGTACAGAACAGGCTCTTTCGTTTCCGGGAGGAAAAGGGCCGAACCTGATTGTGGATGATGGCGGAGATGCGACGTTGCTGATTCATTGGGGATATAAAGCAGAGGAAAATCCCGATTTCTTGAATCGTAAAGCCGGAAGCCATGAAGAGCAAGTTATTCTCGATACAATTTCCCGTATATTGAAGGAAGACAATAACCGCTGGCATCGAACAGTGGCTGATTGGAAAGGCGTTTCGGAAGAAACAACTACCGGAGTTCACCGCCTGTACCAGATGATGGAACGCGGCGAATTGCTTGTTCCGGCTATCAATGTTAACGATTCGGTTACAAAATCCAAATTCGACAATCTCTACGGATGCCGCGAATCATTGGCCGATGGCATTAAGCGTGCTACTGATGTGATGATTGCCGGCAAAGTGGTAGTTGTAGCAGGATACGGCGATGTAGGCAAAGGATGCGCTCATTCTATGCGTTCGTACGGAGCACGTGTCATTGTTACCGAAATAGACCCCATCTGCGCTTTACAGGCAGCTATGGAAGGCTTTGAAGTAACAGTGATGGAAGAGGCTGCTAAAGAAGGAAATATTTTCGTAACCACAACCGGAAACAAAGATATTATTACCATCGAACATATGGCTCGCATGAAAGACCAGGCCATCGTATGTAATATAGGACATTTCGATAACGAAATACAGGTGGATAAACTGAAAGGCTTCCCTAGTATCAGGCATACGAATATCAAACCGCAGGTAGATAAATACACCTTCCCTGATGGCCATTCTATATTCCTGCTAGCAGAAGGCCGTCTGGTAAACTTAGGCTGTGCAACCGGACACCCTTCGTTTGTAATGAGCAACTCATTTACAAACCAGACACTGGCTCAGATAGAATTGTGGGTGAACGATTATGCCATAAACGTTTACCGTCTGCCAAAACATCTGGATGAAGAGGTAGCCCGTTTGCACCTGGAACAGATCGGAGTTAAGTTGACAAGGTTAAGCCAGGAGCAGGCCGATTATCTTGGAGTTCCGGCAGAAGGGCCTTACAAGCCCGATCACTATAGATATTAAAAGAAAGTATATTAAAAAAGCTCAGGAATTATCCTGAGCTTTTTTATTTTGATCGGTTTTTTGATTTTTGATTTATTCCTGTCTCTTTACCCAAATATGGGTGATTTCCCCAAATAGGTATTTGCGATAGTCACTTGCTTCTTTATAAGCTTCGTTTAAATAGTCTTTCGCTTCTTGTGTATAAAAATCGTCCAGATTGGGAGTGGTAAGTTGAGTTAACCTACATTCAAAAATAAGTCTGGCTTCTTCGAAAGAGATATTTCCACAAGGAGTTTGAATATCCGTCAATTCAACTTCTTTCATTTTCTTGTTATCCCTTCCTGATTTACTTCCCAAAAAGAGCATTTGTTCTTTATATTCGTTCGGAAAGTAAGATAGCGTATAGGTTTGCTCTTTTTCAATCATTTCAAGGGTATAACGGTCAGCCCGGAGAAGGCACCAAGTGGTAGGCTTCTTGAAAAGCATTCCGAAGCCACCGCCACTACCTATCATAGAGTTATAATGATCTTTTTTGCCCGCCGTGATAGCGAAAAAATCTTTTCCTACCAATGTAAATACATTGTCATGTATCTCTTCAGGGGAGATTTGTTTAAATCGCTGATCAAAATTCATCTTCTTTTATTGTGATAAATTACTCAAATTCAAATCCGTAAGTCCGTCCTTTTTCTGTTGCAGGAACACCTGTTTTCATCCATACAGGCATGGGGTCTCCTTTCAGGTAATGGTCGAAGAATTGTTGCAAGCGGACTGACAAGTCTTTCGCATTTTTCCGTTCTCTCAGGTTGTGTGCCTCATTGTTGTATTGGAGCATCCAAACCGGTTTGCCTAAACGGCGCAAGGCCATGAAATACTCTATTCCCTGATACCAGGGCACAGCCCCATCCTTGTCGTTGTGCATAATCAGCAACGGGGTCTGTACTTTATCGGCAAAGAATATCGGAGAGTTCTCCTTGTATAATTCAGGCGCTTCCCACATGGTAGCGCCGATACGGGATTGCGTCTGTTCGTACTGGAACTGCCGGCTCATACCGCTTTCCCAACGGATACCGCCATATGCACTGAACATATTGGAAACAGGCGCTCCCGATCCGGCGGCTTTGAACATATTGGTGCGCGTCACCAGATAAGCTGTCTGGTATCCGCCCCAGCTCTGCCCTTGTATTGCCATATTGTCCTTGTCTACCCATGTGTTCTTAGCCAGTTCTTGCGCTCCCGATACGATGGAGTTGTATGCGCTTTCGCCGGGGTGGCCTGTTGTATACTGTATGTCGGGTGTAAACACGACATACCCTCTGCTGCAAAAAAACGGTATGTTGATAATAGAGCGGCTCGGCGCCGGTGTAAAGTGTTGATACAGGTTATCCGTGTGTTTCTCGTAGAAGTATATCATTACCGGATATTTCTTGTTCGGGTCGAAATCTTCCGGTTTATATACAATTCCCTGTGTCGGTTTGCCGTCGAATGTTGTCCACGACATAAACCCGGCAGTCCCCCAGTTGTAATCTTTCATTTGAGGATTTACATCCGTTAGTCTGGTGTCTGTTTTCCATTGATTCGATGTTGCATAAAGGTCGGGGAATGTATTGAAGTTACCCCTTGTAAAGCAATACACATCCTTTTCTTTGGCTTTTACCGGATATGAATATGTATATTTCCCCATCACCAATGGCTTGGTTACACCTTTTACCAACTCATAATACCCCCCTTCTTTGGTTGTTTCGTCAAAGGCTGATAGTAACAGTTTTTCATTCGGTTTTATAAAACGGCTCTCCGGATCAGTTTTAATGTAGCGCAGTCTTATTTTTTTGTCCCGACCCGTGTTTCCGGTAATATTTTCCGGAGCTTTTACACCATTCGGATCCAGTTTCCAGATGTCATAAGCATCATAAACCAGTATGGCTTCATCATTTTCCATCCATGCTGCATATCCATATGGACCCGGCAATGACGGGGTGTCATTCTTCTCATCCCAAAAATTAATATTTAGTTTATCTGTCAGGCAAACTTCTTTGCCGGTTTTCATAGAATAACCATAATATTGCCTGTCTTCGGCGTTGTACCATACCAGGTAATTACCCAGAGGGGAGAGTATAGCCATACCTTTCAGCCCTGTTTTGACCGGTTTCTTTGTATTGTTCGACAAGTCAAGCATCCAGATGTCATTCTGGATGTTCGCACTATAATCCCATTGCGTTTCCAGTCTATACTTCAGATCGGATAATCCCAGAGCGAATGTGCCATTTCCCTGATCCGAAAGCCTTACGTCGGGAATATCTTCCGTTGCCGGCTGATAGAATTTATTCTCATTGGCCAGGTCGATGTACGAAAGGAATGTTTCTTTTTGCTTTCTGGCCAATTGTACCAATTGTTGTGGTTGTATAAGAGGTTCCTGCCAATGCCAGATGTCGAGTTGGGCTTTTTCGAAATCGGGGATAGTTGTGTCTTTAGGCAGCACAATTGGCGCTGTACCCAAGAACAATCTCTTTTCGTCTTTACTGAATGCCGGATTATAATTTTCACTGACATCCCATTTGTTCGCCATACCTGATGTTCCTTTATCTGCAAGGACAGATGCAGAGTCTTTTGTGTTGTCGAAATAGAACAGGCTGTAATCTTTTATTTCTTTTTTCAAACTATCGGCAGTAGCCAGAAAAGCAAGCTTGCTCCCGCTTTCGGAAAGGGAGAGGCTTTTATATATTTTCTGATTTACAGAGACTATTCTTTTATTCAGATTATTTAAATCTATCAGGCCTACACCCGGTTTATCGATTGTATCTTTGGCTCCCGGTTTTAGTATATAAGCAAAGCTTTTTCCGTTCCGGCTAAAAATATATTCGGTAGCGTTCTTTATTGTATCTTCCTGATTGGAATATAGATTACGCAGGATCAATGTACCGGGCTTTATTTCTTTTTTATCTCTGGCTTTCACGGAATCGTCAAGGATATAAGCTACGTAACCGGAAAAATCTTTTCCTAATTTGTAGCTCTTTACATCCGGGATTTTAAATACCGAGAAGTTATCGAGGGAGATAATAGCCAGTGAATCTTTCGGCATTTTTTCTTCGGCTGTTTTCTTTATTTTTGCCTGACGGATAACAGCGAATGGCGCTTTGATCTGCACTACAATATATTTCTGATCAGGAGTGACGGAGTAAGTATATCCGCGCGGCACAACTAAATCTTTCTGCGTTTTCAGGTTCTTTACCAACAGATAGTCGTCCCCCTCCTGTTCCTTCGCAACGATGGCTGCATATTTGCCGTCATTTGTTACATTGATATTGGAAATGCTTTTCCACGAATCGTAAACGCTGTGGTCCAAGATCTTTTTTTGTGCAACTCCTAACAGGGCATTTAGTAATGCAAAGCTAAGAAACACACATCTGAAATATGTCTTTCCTTTCATAATAATCACTTGAAAATTAGAATTTATATATTAAGTTAATAAACTGCCGACAATTAAGCCTCTGCTCCAAATTCCATCAGGTATGCTTTGATAAAATCGTCAAGATCACCATCCATCACTGCGTTTACGTTCGAAGTCTGGTGATTTGTCCGGTGGTCTTTCACTCTGCGGTCGTCAAATACATAGCTGCGTATCTGAGAGCCCCATTCTATTTTTTTCTTTCCGGCTTCTATTTTCGATTGCTCCCTGCTCCGGCGTTCCAGTTCCAATTCGTATAATTGCGATTTTAAGAGACGGATAGCGTTGTCTTTATTGCCGAACTGCGAACGGCTTTCTGTATTTTCTATTACAATCTCCTTCTCTTCTCCGGTTTCGGGGTCTTTGTATTTGTAGTGAAGGCGGACACCTGTTTCCACTTTGTTTACATTTTGTCCGCCTGCCCCACTCGAACGGAAAGTATCCCATGTAATATCGGCTTGGTTGATTTCTATATCGATAGTGTCGTCTACTAAAGGTACTACAAAGACAGAGGCAAACGATGTCATGCGTTTTCCCTGTGCATTGAACGGCGATACCCGTACTAGCCGGTGTACTCCGTTTTCTGATTTGAGATAACCGTATGCATAGTCGCCTTCCACCTGCAAAGTCGCGGTTTTTATTCCTGCTTCATCTCCGTCTTGCCAGTTGGTAACGGTTGTTCTATATCCTTTCGATTCGCACCAGCGTTGATACATACGGAATAGCATTGAAGACCAGTCTTGCCCCTCAGTTCCTCCGGCGCCGCTATTGATTTTAAGCACAGCTCCGAGTTTATCTTCCTCTCGACGGAGCATATTTTTCAGCTCAAGATTCCCGATTAGTACCAAAGCGTTCTTGTAAGCAGTATCAACTTCCTCTTCGGTAGTTATCTCTTCTTTCAAGAAATCAAATGCTAATTGTAGCTCTTCGGTTGCACTTTTCACTTCATTGTAGCCTTCGAGCCATCCTTTCAGTTCCCGGATAACTTTCATTTGCGCTTCCGCAACTTTTGCATTATCCCAAAAACCGGGAGCTTGTGTTCTTAACTCTTCTTCTTCGAGTTGTATTTTTTTTGCATCGACGTCAAAGATGCCTCCCCAGCGCGTGCTCGCGCTCCAACACTTCTTTGAGTTGGTCTGCTGTAATCATATGTTATTTACTTTTTTATTTTTGTGCAAATGTATAAAAAAAAGAGATGGGAGTATATCGGAATATTGAATAATGGATAAAATTTGGCAATAAATATATTACAGAATCAGATATATAGCTATTATATGACAGATACTCCCCCCTAAAACGAACAAGTGAAAAATCGTATGCATGTATTTTTTCTTTGTCCATGAGTAAAACAAGGCTCCTGCAATATATGAAATTCCTCCTGCTATAAGCCAGTATAGAGCTTCGGTTTGCCCCCTGGCCGAGAGTACTTCATATAAAGGTTTGAATGCGACCAATATTGAACATCCCATGATAACAAAGCAGATCGTTTCCGGATTGCTATGTCTCTTCAGGTTGGTGAAACTGGTAATCAATCCTGCAATGGCGGCCAGGCAAATGAAGGTAAATAATGACCAGCCCCATACTCCTTCATTTCGTAATACGATCAAGGTAAAAGGTATATATGTTCCTGCTATATGCAGGTAGATGGCGCTATGGTCAAATTTTCGGAGAAGCTCTTTTCGCTTTTCATGTGTGCATCCGTGGTAGCAGGTGGATGTAACGTATGAAGCCAACATGCCGGAAAGATATGCTGCAACGCTTCCTACAGCCCAACTGCTTTCACTTTTTATGGACATAACCAGTAAGATGTATCCGCCTACAATGCCCAGTATTATTCCCATTGCGTGAGATATAGTGTTGGCGGCCTCTTCTGTTTTAGTATAATATCCGGATCTCATTGAATTGAAATTATTCTGCAAAGTAATAAAATTTTTATCACTATATCGCTCGTCGCAGGGGATTTATCTCTCTCTAACCCTAAAAAGGTAAATATGGATGAAGAGTGTGGTACATATAAAAATAAAGAGAGCTAGGCTTTTATCTAACTCTCTCATTTGCAATCGTCGGGATACCAGGATTCGAACCTGGGACCCCCTGCTCCCAAAGCATAATTTACTACATATCATTACTTGTCAATAACTTTCCGGTAATAATTAAATAATTAATAGTTAGTTATTTATTGTATTTTATCTCGCATCTGATAGTTGTTATTTTCAGAATATATTGTATATTTGTGTGCAAATTGTGTGCACATAAAAATTTGCACACAGATTAAATAAAAGCCTTATGGAAAGCTATATTTTGAATGGAATTAACATCGCTTTATTCCTTGATAACAGGAGAGAAAATAAGGATGGAAATTACCCTGTTAAGGTTAGAATAACACATAAGCGGGAACGTAAATATTATTCAACCGGAAAAAATCTCTCGGTTGAGGATTGGGAAAGATTGGAGAAAGCGAAAAATACCGAGTTATTGAATGTAAAAAAGGATCTGCAAATATCTTTTGACAAAGTAAAGGATGCCGTTCAATCTTTGGAAAATAACGGCAATTTCTCATTTGATGCCTTAAATATATATTTGGGCAAGCATGTGGGAGATACACTGAATATGGCTTTTGAGACAAAAATAAAAGGATTGATAGAATCCGGCTCGATAGGCAACTCAGATGTATATACATGCGCGTACAATCATTTGCAGAAATATGCAGGAAGTAATTTACCTTTTGAATCTGTAACAATTGATTGGCTGAAACGATATGAAAAGGCGATGTTGGAAGAAGGCAAAAGTTATACTACAATTTCCATGTATATTCGATGTATCAGGGCATTATTTAATGATGCTAAATCTATCGGAGTAATTAAAGAAGCCCAATATCCATTTGGAAGAGGTAAATATGAAGTACCATCGGGAAAAGGACGAAAGTTAGCTTTGAATCTGAATCAGATAAAGCAAATAATAACTTATACCGACGGTTTCGAGGCGACAGAACGCTATCGGGATTTATGGTTTTTCTCCTATTTATGCAACGGCATTAATGTGAATGACCTGCTTAAACTCAAATTTTCCAATATCGATGGCGATGAAATCCATTTTTATCGCTCAAAAACCCTTCATACAACGAAGGATAAGAAAGAAATCGAAGCATTGATAACTCCCGAAATGAAACAAATAATAGAGCGATGGGGCAATCCCAATAAAAGCTCTGATAATTACATATTTCCATTTCTCACAGGAGAGGAAACACCATTACAACAAAAACGAGCCATACAGGATGTAACACATCGGATAAATAAACGATTGAAAAAGATAGGCGAAGCTATCGGAATATCCGGATTGAGTACATACACGGCGAGGCACAGTTATGCCAGTGTTTTGAAACGGAGCGGAGCCAATATAGCTTATATTTCTGAAAGTTTGGGACACAGCGATCTAAAGACAACTGAAAATTATCTGGCATCGTTTGAAAAAGAGGAACGCATTAAAAATGCAGCATTTTTGACTAACTTCGGAGATAAATAAGATTTTCAGAGAAATGACTATACAATATGCATCTGACCTTCATCTGGAATTTGCGGAGAATTCTAAATACTTGGAAGAGAATCCGATTGTTCCCGTAGCAGATATTCTCATATTGGCTGGTGATATTGGTTATATCAACCATAAGACCTACGATTCTCACCCTTTCTGGGATTGGGCTTCAACGAATTTCAAACAAGTATTGGTTATCCCCGGGAATCATGAATTTTATGGTGGATATGACTTGAGCAATCTGAAAGAAGGAACTAAAATGGCTATTCGAGAAAATATTCATTGGTATTATAATGCTTTGGTAGTTATTGATGATGTAGAATTTCTTCTTACTCCTCTTTGGTCTAAAATCAATCCTCATGCAGAATTGATTATCAAAAGCAGGATTGCCGATTTCAAGTATATTAAGTGCAATGGAGAGAGGCTGACACCTGCAATCTTTAACAAGATGCATCGGGATTGTGTCGATTTTCTGAAATCGGTATTAAAAACACCTTCGATGGGAAAACGAATTATTGTAACTCATCATGTTCCTACACCACAATGTATGGACGATAAATTTAAAGGAAGTATTTTAAATGGTGCTTTCGTTGCTGAATTGGATGACCTAATATTAAATAGTGGTGTTGAGTATTGGATTTATGGTCATTCTCACAGAAATGTAAACGAAGTAATGATGGGATCAACCAAGTTGCTATGCAACCAGTTAGGTTATGTTAGCCATAGAGAAAATTGGTCATTCCGAAATTATATGCAAATTATTTTGTAAAATTGTATGAATAAGTATTTGGTAATTAAATAATAAAATGCTTATTTTTGCATTTCATGAAACGTGAAAATTGAAATGAATATGCCGAAACATAATGGGATGCGTCCGCAAGATATAGTCGCTTTACTAAAAGCACTCACTTTCCCTGATGAAAATTGGACTTTGATGGATATTGCAGAAGCCATTGATATAAGTGTTTCCGAAGTATCCGGGTCTTTAGAACGAAATAGGATTGCAGGCTTTTTAAGTCAAAACAAGCGAAAAATAAACAAATTGGCACTACGGGAGTTTCTTGTCCATGGAATTAAATATGTTTTTCCGGCTCAGATAGGAGCACCGGCACGAGGAATCGCAACTGCTCATTCGGCTTCTCCCATAAAAGAACAAATCTCGGAAGGAAAAGAAATATACGTTTGGTCATATTCGAAAGGAACAAGAAGAGGAAATGCCATTTCTCCTTTATATAAGACTGTTCCTAAAATAGTTGGCTCACAACCTGAATTGTATGAATATCTTGTAATTATCGATACATTAAGAATTGGAAGAGTGCGAGAAGTTGAGATTGCAACTAAGGAGCTGGATAAAAGATTAGATATCTATGGCGAGTAATATTGAAATGCTTCAACGAGTAGCTAAAGGACTGGGTGAATTAAAAGACGAAGTTGTGTTTGTTGGAGGTTCTGTAGCCGAACTATACGCCGATGACCCTGCGACTTCGGATGTCAGGGCAACATTAGATGTCGACTGTGTTGTGGAGCTAAGCACTCGAAAAGCCTATTATGAGTTAGAAGAAGAGCTTCGAAAGAAAAAATTCAAAAATGACATAACTCCCGGTGCTCCGATTTGCCGATGGATTTATGAAGATATTATTGTGGATATCATGCCTGTTGAAACTGAAATATTAGGGTTTGGCAATCAATGGTATAAAGCTGGCGTCTTTCAAAAATCAACGAGAACACTACCGGATAGAACTTCAATATATGTTTTTCCGGTAGAATATTATCTGGCAACTAAATTTGAAGCATTAAAAGGACGGGGTGGTACGGACTTAAGACTAAGCCATGATTTTGAGGATATTATTTTCATTTTAGACAATACTACCAATGTTTCCGAAGTCATAAATAATAGTCTCGATGCTTCATTAAAAGTATATCTGTCAGAACAATCGTCAAGGCTTTTGGCTAATAAAAATATTGCAGAAGCAATAGCTTGTGCATTACCTCTGTATTCGGAAGAAGAACGTATTGCTTATCTAATAGAGATTTTTGAACAAATTTGTAATATGTAAAGCACTATCTTTACCTTACGAAGAAAGAACAGAACTATGATGTAATATAATTTCAACTATTCATGTCAATGACTACCCTCCCACACATATTGCACCTCCTCGAAAGCTACAATGCTCTGATAAAATACCATATCAAAGCTGATGCAAAAGGATTGTCCGGTGAAAGAAAAATGAACCTGACTTTTGAAGATGTGCCCGATGTGGAAACAGTCCGTGCGGATATTCTGCCAAAATTAGCAACCCAAGATTATGATGACGCTTTTGTTTGCATCGTAAACCGACTCTACCAACTCAGCCAAACCAACAGCGATTTGGTAGCAGTACACAACCCTGCCTTTAAACAATTACGCAAGGAATATCCTTTTGCGACAGAACTGGAAAGACTATCCTTCGGCATCTATCAGTTTATCCGTGATGAGATATTTGACGCGAGGGATGAATACGATAGACCCATTGTCTACAAAGGATTTGAGGATATATTAACAAGCATAGCCGAATACCGATTTAGTGAAAACCCGTATATCCTCTGGCAAACATACTATTTCATTCCGTCGGTTTTCAATCCCCACCTAAAACAGCAACTCAAAGATGTACAGAATCAATTGAGCCTACTTCCTGAAGTTAAAACAAAAAGCTATTTGCAGAAGCAGAAAGAAATGCACCTGAAGGAAGTAACCGGACTGTCCATTCGATTTTGCGACCGCAATTTCGTTTTCGGCTACCTGAAAGGAAATGTATTGACTGACAGGGAATATATCATCGGTTCAGTATTATCTGATATGCTCGAAAATCTAAATACAGATGAGTATGCACAGCATATCCAGTTTGATTATCAAGCATCTATCTGTTTTCAATGGGAGTTCGAAAAGAGAGATTTATCCGACTATCAGGAACTGGCTGCATTACCCCGATTCGAGCAGCTTATCCGTTTGTTGAGCAGCATCTTTTTAATCAAAGAGCTTGAACAGATACAGGCTGATACTAAAAAAACAGATAAGACTGAGGATATAAAAGTACAGCCGAATAAAGGCATATCTAACAGAGAGATACCCCCAAAAGCAGATTATCTACTCGATGTATCCCTCTTAATAAACATATATGAGGAATTTAATGCTGATTTGTGGGAAGATATAGGTCTGCCCGACTTTCTCAATGTTTTCCGTAATACTATCGAAGTGATACCGGATTTCAAAATTACCGATGTAAGCCGTTTCTATTTCTTACTCAAACAACTATGGAAAAACAGGTCTGACGCATCCCTTTACCGTTACGAAAAAGAATGGCTGATTCCATTTCTCGAAATGTACAACCTGTCGCACTCTTCCTATTCCAATCAATTCATCGAAAAAGAGGGAGCATACAAGCACCGTGTGTTCATCCAGACAGTTGAAAATATCTTCAAAGAACCCAACACAAGGACATCTAAATAATCGCATATTCCAGATTAATTCACAGAGCCGGTATTCATTTAGCGGCTCTCATTATTTTATGTATATAATAATCAGCAATATACACCATGAATAAATAGTCTGAGAATAGGCGATTTGCTCAGATTAATTCATAAACTTCTCATACAAAACCCATCTAACTTTGCCTGTACACTTGTGTGAGTTAAGCGGGGACGCCTGCAGGTAT
>JAISES010000304.1 GCA_031263965.1 Prevotella sp.
TTTGTCATAATGTTCAGGTCAGTATCACTTGAAGAACTGAACCTTTCGAAGACAGTGCGAGATCAAACAAGACAAAGCCTCACTTAAGTATATGATATATAGGATTTGAAAAAAACTTCTTAGCAATTTTTTTATGCTCTTTTCAGCGTATTTTTCCCTTTTTGCTTTCAGGTTCGCAATGACGGGAGTGGCTGACAATCAGGTTCCATAATAATATTTTTCGCTAAAATTTAGACAGTTTCTAAGCCGATTTACGTAAAAAGTCCACGAATTCACTTCGCAGACTTTCCAACTTTAACACAAACTTTACAAAACTACACAATAATAGAGTTAAATTAAAAACCTGATCAGGCTTAAATTTAAACTTAAATATACTCCTCATATATTCAGTGGACAAATATAATGTATGTAGGGATAATTGAAGTTACAGAAAACGACCCTGTTTTACAGAATTCGTACCATTTTAAAATTTACTATTCGGCAATGATTTATTTTGACGGATTTTACCAGGGGTGAGGCCAAAATTGGATTTACAAAAGTCATTAAAATGAGCAGGCGATGAAAATCCATAATCATCACTGATTTCTTTAAATGATTTTTGAGTACTGTTTATTTCGTGGAAAACAGATTTTAAGCGTTCTTCTTTCATCCAATGGTATGCGGAAACTCCAAATACTTTTTTGAAACGTTTTTGGAAACCAGACAAGCTATAATGTAATGTATCAGCCAACTCATGGACTGTTTTGGCCTTATAACGATTCTTCATAACCTGATCTGAAAAAGAAATATCACGACTTAACAATAAGTAAAAGAAGCCTAATAATTCTTCTTTTGTGTAATATGCTCTCAACATAAAAAAGAACTCTTTAACTTTCAAATCCAGATAAAAGACACATTTCAATCCGTCGCCAACACATTCGTCCCAAAAAGAAAGGAACAAACTCAACCTTTCTTTTATATCCAGGTAATATAATTCGGGAATAAAACTGCCGTCTCTTTCATTTAACAGCATATCAAGAGAGTAGCAATCGCAAAGCTGCTTTGTTTCTAACAAACGTATAACAATCAGCCCTGTCTCTTCTTCTGCACGGCCCAGCAACTGACTACCGGCAGGGAGCACCATCATCCGGCCTTTTGAAATTGTTCGGTTAAGGTATTCGCCAAAAGAGAAGCACAGACTACCTTCGAGAATAAATATAATAAGATTATCCTCCGAAAACACCTTCCAAGACTGCCCTTTTTTCAATTTCAATTTATCAAAAACAGGCCTGCTCCCTTTTTCGTAATTAAAACAGGATAAATGTTCGTGAGGATATAAAAGTTCTACCATTGTGTTTTGCCGCTAAGCTATTGCTTATCTATATAATACAAAATTATATAAAATATATTTAATATACAATTGACACCCTTCAAATTTTACAAGTCAATATATGATTTGTTTTTAGGGTAGATGCATAAAAATTCATTTTTTTCCGGATTGCTTCACCGCAAGCGGTTCGCATTCGATGAAGAGAGGAAAGACGCCTCGTAACCCGTCATTACGAGGCGTGCAACGATGAAACAATCCGGAAATTGGCCGGTTAGCGGTAGGGGTAGTCCTTTGTGACTGCCCGAAAAAATACAACCGGATTGCTTCGGGTAAACCCTCGCAATGACGGGTGTAACTGACTCTATAAACACGTCATTAATTTTTTAGTAAGCACTTAATTGTCATTTCAATGTTTTATTTTCATACATTTACCTTAATTTGTCTTTAAGTTTGAACCCCATATTCAAAATATTTTTATCTTTGCATAAACTCTACATAAAAGCATTCATTATGAAAAAAAACGTTCTGTTACTCATATTAGCATGCCTTTTTGCCTTTAGCTCAGGCATCAAAGCTCAAAGCAGAATTGCTATCGGCACATGGGTCATCATGGCAGATGACACAAGGAAAAGTGTTGATAAGATTGCGGTAGGTGATGTTGTTCTATCATATGATTACACAAAGAAAGTATACGAAAAGAAAAAAGTAACATCTATCGATAAAATCATGTACAGCCGTATGGTACGATTGGTTCTCGAAAATAAGCGGCAAATATTGACTTCTTCCGACCTGCCGTTCTGGGGTGAAGAAGGATGGGTATCTACCAGTCCCGAATTATCCGCAGAAAACCCTCTATATAAAGATATAAAAGAAGCTAAAGCAGGATATTACCTGTACTATTACGATGTATTAAGCACCTCTTCCGACCGGATTGCCTTTGTCGAAGGAATAATGGAACCAATGATGGCTTATGCTATACAAATTGAGGGAGGAGGAGCCATTATAGCAAATAGCTTTATCGTAGGAACAAACTAAGAAGTTGTTTCTAAGTAACGAGGCTTAGCCAAAAAGTCAGAACAAGAAAAGTTATATCGGGAGACGTTAGCCATCGTATTTACTAAAATTGATGGCTAAATGTTTCTCTTTTTTATATTTACATCAAACGAAGCAAAAAATATATAAATTTGAACACCGGCAATTAAACCATCTATTATATATTTGTTCTAATAGTTAAAGCTAAAAATCAAAAACAAGAACGATGAAAAAACTTACATTGATTATATTCTCTATAATGCTCATCCTTACCGGTTGCGGAACATTACAAATGGCTGATGTAACAAGACTATCGTCCGGAATGACGCAACCCGAAGTGAATCGCATTCTCGGCAACCCTGTACGTATACTATCATCATCGTATACTCAGGATGGAGAACTGGATGTATATGAATATATAACATACCGGAATGAATCTTATGCGGTGGAGTTTCTCAATGGATGGCTTAACAGATACGATTTCATGTATGAAAACACACCGCCTGCCACTATAGCCCCCAACCCTGCACCGGTATATCCTGTGCGTCCGACATCTCCTGTAAAGCCGCAACCTACAAAGCCGGCATCTCCCGTAAGGCCACAGCAGGAAAAGCCGGCAACACGCCCTACAGAAACCAACAAGCCTGCGGCGACAAGGCCAACCACTCCACCTTCGGGCACAACTACGACAGGCAGACCGGCTACACGTCCTTCGGGTACAACCTCAACCGGAAGACCAGCTACAAAAACGGCTACTACAGAATCGTCAACGACAAAAACCAATTCGGAAGAAAAGAAGACCAACGAACCAAGCAAATAACTATTGCTTAGAAACTGTTTGAATTTTATTGTATCCGGATTTATTCCTGAAAAATCAAATAGCTTTCGCCTGTATGTTTCCAACAAATGCATTTGCAGCCTTTACTCAAAGCATATCCGGCAAAAGCCGCAGCCTTCCCGTAAGCCTCATCAAAATGCATAGGAGCTAAAATATCTGTTTGTATTGCATCTACAAATTGTTCCGCACCTTTCATATAATCTTTACCCAAACGCGGATCTATCGGGAACATCGCCAAATCGAGATGCTTAACATTTGCTGCTAATGAGCCCAGCTCTTCCTGATAAAAATCTTCAGCCTCTTTTATTTCATCTTCGGTAGATTCTTCATTCCAATGCCAGTTGTTCAGATCTCCCGCATGAAATATAACTTTGCCTTCAGCCTTTATAAGAAAAGACACACCCAGATCCGTAGATCCATAAGCTTGAATAAACAAGGTTTCATCTTGGTAAAAATCGGACTTATCCAGATAAATAGCATCGCTGTCTTTTGCTTTTTTATTACGAAGGATATCCTTTGAAAAAATGTATATAATATCCGGATATTCCTTTTTCCATCCCAGGATTTCTTTATTGAAATGATCGTGATGTGAATGGGTAGAGAGAACATACAACTGTCCCTTTTTTTTCAAAATATTATTTCTTACTACTTTATTATGTGAGTCTTTATAATAATCAATTATTATAGTAAAGCCCTCGGCCTCTATAGCATAACCACTATGATATATATATGTCAATTTCATCTCTCTCATTATTTTTAATATTCAAATATAGGGAATAAGTACGTAGCAAGAAACACTGACGACACTTCTTTTGTTGGTAATAAGAAAGAATAAAGTGAAGTTTGGGCTCCTTCACTTTATTCGGCTAGTATAACAGTTGTTGTTGAAGGGGTACATTATCTATGATGATTGATGAGGCCGAAAAGCTGCATGAAAACATTATTTTTTTTGAAAAAATATATAAAGTTCTTATTTTCAGTCTATTTTGTAATACACTTGTATCTAGGTAAATGTATTTAATCCATCGTTGTGTTTCAGTTAGTTATATGGAGATATTACCTTTTAGTTAAAAACAGGAGAATGAAAAACGAAAAGTAAAAAATCTTGTAACGCGTAACTCAAGACTTGGCATTTGTAAACATGCTAAGCTTTCAGTATTGTGTGTTGAGCCAGAATGCTAAATCCGATAACGATGAGAATGATGCCGCCGATTATGTTTATAGGATGATTGTAGCGTTGTCCGGTTTTGCATCCAAAAACAACACCCAGAGAGGATAACAAGAATGTTACAGTCCCTATTATGATGGCGGGAAGCATAATATTCTGATTTATCAACGACATGGAGAGTCCTATGGCTGTAGCGTCTATACTGGTGGCCACCCCCAGGCTAAACATGACTTTAAAATTCAGAGGATTGAAGGGAGAGCTGTTTTCTTCCCCTCTTATACTGCAAATAAGCACCCGTGTACCCAGAAAAAACAATATGGCAAAAGCCAGCCAGTGATCGTATTGATCTATATATTGGGCAAATGTGGAACCTATAAGCCATCCTGCGATAGTAAGGCACGATTGCATAAATGCAAGCATACCGGCTACTTTCAATACATTCGCGATTTTATGGTTTCCGATTATGGCTCCACTCGTAAGGGCGATAACCAGACTATCCATCGACAGTCCAAAGGCTAGAATTATTATCTGGACTATTTCCATTCGGTGATGTCTGCTAGCGGTTTCCTTATTTTTGAAGGGCTAATGCTTTTCTCTTCGTTTATGTAACCGATAGGAAATATGGCAACGGCTTCTATGTATGGCGGTAAGTCGAGCGCTTTATTCAGTACATCGGGGTTGAAATTGCAGATCCAGCATGTACCTAATCCTATTTCAGCAGCTGCAAGGCAGATATGTTCAGCCGCAATAGCTGCATCCACATCGCTGAAATCTTTTCCGTCGGTAGCCGTTCGTTTCCACGAAATGGACGTGTCCTTACATACTATAATGTGCACCGGCGCACTTTTAAACCATTCTCTGTTATACGATCCTTCTACCTTTTGTTTTAAGACAGGGTCTGTTATTATATAAAATTTCCACGGTTGAAGGTTGCAGGCCGAAGGCGATAGTCTGGCACATTCAAGAATGTAGTCTATTTTTTCCCGTTCTACAACATCGGGAAGGTAAGCCCTTACTGAATAGCGGCTTTCGATAAGATTTTTTAGTTGCATTGGCGTTTCCGATTGTAAAGAATGCCGTATCCCGTAGCGGCATTCCTGTATTACAGTTCCTCTTCTATTTTATAGTCGTTTCTGTCCGATGAGTTCCGCGATACGATTTCCCCTAAGAATCCCGCAAGAAAAAGCTGGGTTCCCAATATCATCATAGTGAGTGCGATATAGAAATAAGGAGAATTTGTAACCAACGGATGGGGGATGCCCTTGCTTATTGCATATAATTTGGATGCCCCTACTGCGATAGTGGCCAACAATCCCAGAAAGAACATCACAGAACCCCATAGTCCGAAAAAGTGCATGGGCTTTCTTCCGAAAACCGACAGGAACCAGAGGGTGAGTAAATCAAGGTATCCATTGGCAAAGCGGCTTAGTCCGAATTTACTTTTTCCATATTTACGGGCACGATGTTGTACTTCTTTTTCTGCGATCTTGTTGAATCCTGCTATTTTGGCCAGATAAGGGATATAACGGTGCATATCGTTATATATTTCAATGTTTTTCACCACTTCTTTTCTATAGGATTTTAGCCCGCAATTGAAGTCATGTAGTTTTACTCCCGAAACTTTTCTGGCTGTTGCATTGAATAGCTTGGTCGGTATTGTTTTTGACAAAGGATCGTAGCGTTTCCTTTTCCATCCTGAAATAAGATCGAATCCTTCTTCTTTTATCTTTTTATATAGCTCCGGTATTTCATCGGGACTATCCTGAAGATCGGCGTCCATTGTAATAATGACGTCTCCCTCTGTCCGTTTGAAGGCACAATGCAATGCCGGCGATTTGCCATAATTGCGTCTGAATCGTATCGCCTTTACATTGTTGTCGGCCTTTTTCAGATTACAGATTACATCCCATGAACGATCGGTACTACCGTCATCCACAAAAATAATCTCATAAGAAAAATCATTTTCGGTCATGACACGCTTTATCCAGTCATAGAGTTCACGAAGCGATTCTTCTTCATTCAGCAAGGGTATTACTACGGATATGTCCATACTAGCGATCAGTTCTTTTTTATACTTACAACAAAATTCAAGATAACACTTAAAAATAACCCCAGAAATATATTTTTTGCAAACTCGAATACAATATAAGTAATTTTACTTGAGCAGATTGCGATCATTCTGTCTCTGATTTGAACATAGTTCTCTTCCGGTATCAAACCTGTTTTCGGCATACTATCCGCCCCTGAAACAGTTATAGAAACAAGATTGGAAAAATACGCGGGATCTATAAATTTATAGTGCGCATAGATGATTGCACCTTCCAGAAACGAGGCATAGAAACACATCATTATCATAAACAAGATGCAATGTATGCCGCCTTTCGGGTTCCCTGTACCGGAGCTTTTATATGTATAATAGAAAATATACATGAGTAAAAGCGTCACAATGTTCATCAGATAGAATAAGAATTTAAATCTATCGGATACACCTATCTCAGCAACAACCAGAAACAGATACCTGAATACCCAGAATGCACCGAGAATCAAACCATAATTCATGGCACATCTGTTGATCAGGGACAAGCTTCTTTCTGTATTCCGAATTCTACTCATAAGTGATACAAATGTAAGAAATTTGTTTTAAAACAAATAAGTGCAAACTTGTTGATTTGCACTTATCCTGTTATCAGAGTCTTTTTAAATTTTATATCATTTAAATTCTCAGAACTATTTTGAGTCTTTTTTCTCTTCTACTGTCAAATCGAGAGGCTGTTTTACTTTCTCTTTTAGCAAAGCGATGTCGAGAACCTGCCTTATATCATCTACATAGTGAAAAGTCAATCCTTTCAGGTATAGCGGTTTTATTTCATCTATGTCTTTCTTATTCTCTTTGCACAAGATGATTTCTTTGATTCCTGCGCGTTTGGCTGCCAGGATCTTTTCCCTGATGCCGCCTACCGGCAATACTTTTCCCCGCAGGGTAATTTCCCCTGTCATCGCCAGGTTCGTCTTCACCTTTTGCTGAGTGAGCGCCGATGCCAATGATGTCACCATCGTAATACCGGCCGAAGGCCCGTCTTTCGGGATTGCTCCTTCGGGAACATGCACATGTACATTCCAGTTTTCAAAGATTTTTTCATCAATCCCCAGTTCCTTATGGTGAGAGTGCAGGTATTCCAGCGCCAGTACGGCAGACTCTTTCATTACATCGCCCAGATTTCCGGTCAAGGTTAGCTTTCCGCCTTTACCTTTGCTTAGGGATGTTTCGATGAATAGAATTTCTCCTCCAACCGATGTCCAGGCCAGTCCGGTAACTACCCCCGCATATTGATTCCCTTGATACAGGTCTTTTGTATATTCCACTGCGCCCAGGTATTCATGCAGGTCTTCCGGATCGATCACCTTTTTATAGTCCTCTTCGGACGCTACTTTTCGGGCAAGCTTACGCATTATTTTAGCCAGCTTTTTATCCAGTTCGCGCACACCGGATTCACGGGTATAGTTCTCAACTACTTTTTCTATAGTTTTTTTCGGAATATCAATCACATTCTTCTTCAAGCCATGATTTTCCAATTGTTTAGGTATCAGATGCCGGCGGGCGATTTCAATCTTTTCTTCAATGATATATCCGCTTACATCGATCAATTCCATACGGTCGAGTAGAGGTTGCGAAATTGTAGAAAGGTTATTGGCTGTGGCCAGAAACATTACTTTCGACAAATCGTAATCTATATTCAGATAATTGTCGTGAAATGCAGAGTTTTGTTCCGGATCCAGTACCTCGAGCAGGGCTGAGGCAGGATCGCCTTTAAAGTCGTTCCCGATTTTATCTATTTCGTCCAGAACAAATACAGGGTTCGACGAACCTGCTTTGAGTATATTATGGATTATACGTCCGGGCATGGCTCCGATGTATGTGCGGCGGTGGCCTCGTATCTCCGACTCATCGTGTAATCCGCCGAACGAAACGCGGACATAATTGCGGTTCAAAGCTTTTGCGACAGATTTTCCCAGCGAGGTTTTCCCTACTCCCGGAGGTCCATATAAGCATATTATCGGCGATTTCAGATCCCCTTTTAGTTTTAGTACGGCAAGATGTTCTATAATGCGCTCTTTGACCTTTTCCAGTCCAAAATGGTCTTGGTCGAGTACCTTTTGTGTATTTTTAAGATTGAAATTATCTTTTGTGTATTCGCCCCACGGCAAATCAAGCAATGTTTCTATATAAGTGTACTGTGTAGAGTAGTCGGGTGACTGAGGATGCAAACGTTCCAGTTTACTCATTTCCTTTTCGAACGCTCCGGCTACATCTTTACTCCATTTTTTCTTTTGAGCGCGTTCCCTGAATTCTTCTAAATCTGCTTGTTGAGGATTCCCTCCAAGTTCGTCTTGTATGGTTTTTATTTGTTGTTGCAGGAAATATTCCTTTTGCTGTTGATTGAGTTCTTCCCGTGTTTTCATTTGGATATTGAGCTTCATCTCCATCATTTGATTTTCACGGTTGAGAATAACCAGCAACCTGTAAGCACGTTCTTTTTCATCGTCTATTTCGAGTAAAGCTTGTTTTTCTATTGCCGGCACAGGCAGATTTGAACAACAGTAATTTACTAAAAGAGAAGATGCATTTTCTGATTTCAGGCGTTGTATAAATTCCTTCGGTGGTTCTCCATACATACGAAGCATTTGTATTGTAAGATCGCGGATAGAATCGAGCAGCGCCTTATATTCTGTATCGTGTTTGGCTACAGAGACACTCTCTCTTATTTCGTAATGGCCCTTCAGGAAAGGCTCGGATTGTGTCAATTCTGTCAGTCTGAAACGTTTCTTTCCTTGAAAAATGACAGTGACATTATCTTCGTCGGGTAACTCTATTACTCGTATAATTTCTCCTATAACGCCCATTGTGTAAAGATCTCCAACTTCAGGTTCTTCATTTTCCGCGTCTTTTTGGCAGATGAGCGCTACATATTTCCCTTTTTGCCGGTTCACACTTCTAATCAGTTTTAATGATTTTTTGCGTGCTACTGAGATCGGCATGCTTGTACAGGGAAATATGATTGTATTCCGGAGAGGGAGAACAGGCAATTCTTCCTTTAGGTCTTTTTCGTTTATGGAACAGTCTCCGTCATCGAAGTCATTGGTAATGATTGAAATAACAGGCTCATTGTTTTCCTCGGGACCGAGAAGATTCTTTTTTTTGTTGAACATATTTTA
>JAISES010000312.1 GCA_031263965.1 Prevotella sp.
GAAATAGATCCGTCTACTCCGATTAAGAAGCTCAGCCGTGATGACGGAGTTATTTCCGAAAATTACCCTAACTGGCCGGCAACAGACAACTGGTTTACGGATAATGGTGGAACTACGCAGATCCGGATTTTGAGGTCGACTGATGATGCCCGGGTTCAAAAAGATCCGTATGAGTATCAGAATGAGTTCGATGGGCAAACATACACGATATATAAAATGGGACAGGACGGGCCTAAAGCGCACAATAACGCTGGAAACAGCACACTGACCGGTTTTCATGGAAGAAAATTCCTGAATCTGGGCATAACTGTAGCCGAAACCGATCTCAGCCGTTCAACACAGTCGTGGATTGAGATTCGTTATGCCGAAGTATTGTTGAATCGTGCGGAAGCTGCTGTTGAGCTGGCTCAAAATGGAGATGCTAGTTACAACGGAGTGAATATGCTTCAGGATGCTTTTGAATGTATGAATGATATCAGGGACAGAGCAGGTGCTGAACTGTTAACCAGCCCGGCAGAGCTTTCTACGGCGCCCGGACTTTTCCCCAAGGGGACAGGTAAAGGTTCTTTCGTAGAAGCTCCTACCCGCGGGTTGCAGCTTGTTCGTGTCGAAAGATATAAAGAACTGGCGTTTGAAGCAAAAATCTATTGGGATTTAAATCGTTGGTTTACTGCGGATACACAAATCAATCAATACAGAAAAAGAGGTCTGTTTGCTTTTATGTTTACGAAAGGAGCAACCGTTAATGAGTATGGAAATCCGGAAGGTAAATATATTTACGATGCCCGCGCTACGGAAAGTGGAAGCGACCGGGTTACCGTAGGAGTCAATGATTATTACGAAACGATTCCTGCAACCGAGTTGAAAAACAATCCATATTTGCAAAAAAACAGAAATCAGTAATAGTAATTTTATAATATCAAAATATGAAGAAGTTAATAAATTATATTCTTATCGTTTTGTCCTCTTTCTTTGCAGCATCCTGTGAAATGGACAATTATGAAGGACCGGATGCGACGATTCAGGGAGTTATATACGACGGTATATCCAATACTCCGCTACAGGTGGAGCATGGTTCCGGAATAATCCGATTAAGGGAAATCAGTTGGGCTAAAGGAGATACTTTAGCTTATATTGGGAATCAAAAGCTAAAAGTAATGCAAGACGGAACGTATAAAAATACAAAGTGGTTTTCAGGAGAATACAAGATGTTACCGCATAGTGGTCCGTTCTTTCCTTATGATGACGAATACGTAGACGGAGATGATGCCGGAGAACTGGTGACAATAAAAGGAGTTACAACCAAGGACTTTATTGTCATTCCGTTTTTATCTTTAGAATGGGTGGTTAAACCAACTCTTCTTTCGGATAATCGTATCCATTGCGTTGTCCGATTCAAAAGGAATCAAAAGACGGGATATGAAATGCCGGATGTAAAGGAGGCTTGGTTGCAAGTGTCAAGGGTTGTTAATGCATCGGCCCGAGATTTATATATGTTTCCCAAATCGATTGTTTTAACTAATAATATGGAAAATACAGATATTGAATTTATTAGTGATGTTCCTGTAAAATATACGGGCAAGAGCTATTTTGTCCGGGTGGTGATGAACTGCCAGACTGCTGCAGGTAAGCCTGAGACAAATTATCAGGGAATAGGTTCTAATAACTGCACTACGGTAGAGGAAGTTATAGTTCCATAAAGGTTCATAAGAGAGATATTTTTTTAATGTTGAAAAAGGAAAGACAAAGGAGTATATGTCTTTGTCTTTCCTGAATTTATAATTTATACATATCATGAAGAAACGATTTATCGTATTATTCCATATTTTCCTGTTCATTACAGTACCAGGAAGTATTCTTGCACAAAAGAAAGGGGTAACTTCTGTATCTGCGTCTGTTAATGTCGATCAGGGAATATTATTGTTAGACAATAATAGTGGAACTGCGTGGATGTTGGATAGTAAAGACTTACAAAGCAATCAATTCTTAATGTTTACATTACAAAATCCGGGAGATGTAAAAGAAATACAACTGGCAGCAAAAGGTCTTTCTAAGGAAGATATACAAAACTCAATAAATATATTTATCTCTTACGACCCGATGAACTTGGGTGAAGCTGTAAAATATAGTATTAAAGGAAGCCAAAAATTCTCCTTGACTTTTCCTCCCAAATATGGCGCCCATGTGCAACTTACTATTAATGGTAATACGCTAAAGAACCCCGTCGCCATTAGTGAAATAGCTTTTATCTATGCAAAAGATACGACTAAAAAGCAAGTGGTGGAGGAAGAACGACCTTGGATGAATTCCGCACTACTGATTGAAGAACGCGTTGAATTGGTATTGGCAGCTATGACTGTATCCGACAAAATGGAGCTGTTGCGTGAAGGCTGGGGTATTCCCGGCATTCCGCATCTGGGAATACCGGCAATAAAGAAAGTAGAAGCGCTACATGTTTTTTCTTATGGCAGTGGCGCTACTGTTTTTCCTCAATCAATAGGCTTGGGCGCTACATGGAATCGAAAAATGGTGGAAAGCATAGCGAATGCTATTGGCGAAGAAACCGTGAGTGCTAATGCAATTCAGGCTTGGTCGCCTGTGTTGGATGTTGCACAAGATGCTCGTTGGGGACGCTGTGAGGAAACCTATGGAGAAGACCCCGTTCTTGTTTCCGAGATTAGCGGAGCCTGGATAAAAGGATACCAATCCAACGGGTTATTGACAACACCTAAACATTTTGGAGGGCATGGAGCTCCGTTAGGAGGCCGCGACTCTCATGATATTGGGCTTTCGGAACGTGAATTTCGCGAAATACATCTTATTCCGTTCCGGAATGCGATTAGAAAATACAACTGCCAATCTATTATGATGGCTTATTCTGATTATCAGGGTATTCCAATAGCTAAAAGCCCGGAATTATTAAAAAATATACTTCGGGAAGAATGGGGATTTGATGGCTTTATTGTAAGTGATTGCGGTGCTATTGGTAATCTTACAGCCCGTAAACATTATACAGCCATTGATAAAGTAGAAGCAGCTCGTCAGGCTTTGGCCGCCGGTATAGCAACCAATTGTGGAGATACTTATAATGATAAGGCGGTAATTGCAGCGGCAAACGCAGGGGAAATAGATATAGAAGATATCGACTTCACATGCCGCACTATGCTACGTACTATGTTGCGCAATGGATTGTTTGAGAACAATCCCTCTCAAGATTTAGACTGGAATAAAGTATATCCGGGCTGGAATAGTCCTGAACACAGAGAATTGTCTCGCAGTGCTGCTCGTGAATCAATTGTTTTACTTGAAAACAAGAAAAGCATACTGCCTTTATCTAAATCGTTGAAATCAATAGCGGTTATTGGTCCCGGAGCCGATGATTTACAACCCGGTGACTACACGGGAAAACAACCTAAAGGACAATTAAAATCTGTACTTACAGGTATAACAGAGGCGGTTGGCAAGCAAACAAAAGTAATGTATGAAAAGGGCTGTGATTTCTTTTATACAGAAAAAACACAAATAGAAAAGGCTGTGAATGTTGCACAGCAAGCGGATATTGCGGTGTTAGTACTAGGAGACTGCACAAACAGCGAGTCTTCTGAAAATATGAAAAAAACATCCGGAGAGAATCATGATTTGGCGACATTGGTATTACCGGGAGATCAACAACGGCTCCTGGAAGCTGTTTGTGCCGCGGGCAAACCGGTTATTTTGATTCTTCAGGCCGGACGTCCGTATAACCTTTCCTATGCAGCAGAACATTGTGAAGGGATATTAGTTAACTGGCTACCGGGGCAAGAGGGAGGATATGCTACCGCCGATGTTCTTTTTGGAGACTATAATCCTGCGGGGCGTTTACCGATAACATTTCCGCGACATGTAGGCCAAATCCCTAATTATTACAACTTCAAAACTTCGGGAAGGCGGTATGAGTATTCCGATATGGAATACTATCCGCTGTATTCGTTTGGTTATGGCTTAAGTTATACGAAGTTCAAGTATCAGAACCTTCAAAATCGGGTAAATCCGGATGGAACGCTTACGGTACAGGCCGAAGTGACGAATGTCGGCAATAAAGCAGGCGATGAAGTCGTTCAGCTTTATGTTACGGATATGTATGCAAGCATTAAAACGAGGGTGATGGAATTGAAAGATTTTGACCGTATTCGCCTCGCTCCCGAAGAAACTCAAACGGTAACTTTTACACTGACTCCTTACCAATTATCATTGTTGAACGACAGGATGGACAGGGTGGTTGAACCCGGAGATTTTAAAATTAATGTAGGAGGGAAAAGCCCGTCTTATCGTGCCGGCGACCGTATTAAAGATAGTGTTGCTTATGATTCGGAATCGGAAGGTGTAACCGGAATGGTAAATTATCCGAACACCTACGCGGCAAACTTCTCTTTGGATTATTCAGGAATGGAGGAAAACTTGATTTATAATAAGAAAAGAGCCTCAGTGCGCGTGAAAAATACCGGCAATATTATGGATATGGGAAAAGTGCAGATGTTTGTCAATGGTGTTAAAACCGACGAAGTACATCATTATGAATTGGCTCCGAATGAAGAGAAAATTATTTTTTTTGACTTAAATAAGGATGCCAATATTAAAAACATTACTTTCATGACCAAATATAAAAGCATTGTTGTTGATTTATAATCTTGTTTATTTTTCATTACTTAATTAAATACTGAATAAATGAAAGTTTTCTTTTTTAGGAGTTTATTGTTTTTATTAGTTTCTTTCTGTCTGAACGCGAATGCACAGAAGAAAATCGTGACTTGCGTTGGAGCCAGCATCACGAGCGGAGGTAGAATTAAAAATCCTCAGGTAAATTCTTATCCTGCTCAATTGCAGGCTTTTCTTGGCGCAGATTATATCGTTAATAACTTTGGCGTGGGAAGTTCAACGATGCTTCGCAAGGGGAATTCCCCCTATTGGGATAAGGATGCTTATCAGCAAGCATTGAAAAGTAAGCCTGATATTGTGTTCATTGATTTAGGCGGTAACGATGCGAAAGCAATCAACCGTCCTTTTTATGATGAGTTGGAACAGGATACGCGGGATATGATTCGCTCGTTCAAGACATTGCCTTCCCATCCTCGTGTGATTCTATTGTTGCCGACAGCCTTTTTCGAAACAAACGAAAATGAAATTTATGATCCGGTATGCCGCAACGAAGTAGCTCCCCGGCAAAGGAAAGCCGCTTACGAAGAAGGAGTGGAGGTCATGGATATGTATCCGCTGTTAGTCGATAGACCTGATTTAGTACCCGATCGAGTTCATCCCGAAGAGGAAGGTTCTGCGATTATAGCCAAACGAATGTACCAACAGGTTATATTCCCGATAGATGAATCTTTCGATATTTTCAAAACGCTGGAAAAGAATGGCGTTGATTATCAGGTAAGTAATTATGCCGGTTATGAATGTGCTACTTTCTTGCAAAACGGACGGGAATGTAAGGTGGTAAAACCAAGAAAAGTAGCAGCTAATCATCCTTGGATTTGGCAGGCGCGATTCTTTGGACACGAACCGCAAACAGCGATTGCCCTATTGGAAAGAGGGTATCATTTTGTTTATTGCGATCAGGCTGAACGCATGGGCAATAAACAAAGTATCAGTGAGTGGAATGCTTTCTATAAACTTCTTCATGACGGAGGCTTGAATCGGAAAGTTGTTTTGGAAGGAATGAGCCGCGGGGGTGTCTATGTGTTTAACTGGGCAGCCGCCAATCCCGATAAAGTTGCTGCTGTTTATGTAGACAATCCGCTGTTGGATATGAAAGCCATGTACTGGGGGCCAAACGGGGAAGAGAAACCCGAAAGCGGGATTACAAAAGGAATAGAAGCAAATTATCATGTTACGCGCGACCGGATAAAGACATTTAACGAGAGTCCGATCGATAAAATTAATGCTATTGTGAAGGGTAAATATCCGATTCTTATTCTTTGTGCCGAATTGGACAAGGCTGCGGTTAATTCCCAGAATACATTTCCTTTCGAAAAGAAGGTCAGGGAGAAAGGCGGCGACATCACCGTGATTGTAAAGAACGGTTTTGACCATCATCCGCACAGTTTTCCCAACCCGGCCATTATCGTCGATTTCATAGAAAAAGCGGTGAATAAAAATATTTCTCCCGATAAACGCATTGTCGCTAATCCGATGAATCTAAACTACCGGTTCCAATATGACGATCCTTCCCGGAGAGAAGCGGCCGATCCGGTTCTGGAATATTTCAAAGGGAAGTACTATTTGTTTGCTTCCAAGTCCGGGGGGTATTGGAGTTCTCCCGATTTGGCGGAATGGAAATATATTCCGTGCAAAACTATCGAAACAATAGAGAATTATGCTCCCGCTATTCTTGTCCTCGATGATGAATTGTATTACATGGGATCGGGAGGCGATTGCAAAATATACAGGAACAGCAATCCGGATACGGATAATTGGCAATTAATAG
>JAISES010000329.1 GCA_031263965.1 Prevotella sp.
TTAGCCGGCAAGCTGATTGTGGGTCGGCTATCCGCTACAGCCTTGACTTTTTGTAACTTTTTGGTCAAGCAAAAAGTTAAGAACAAGCAATCGCAGATTCCGCACAAAAAAAATAATACGGAACAATACTGTATTTTATGGATTTGTTCCGGTCTTGCGTAACATCAGTAACGATATTACAAAGAAGAAAGGTTATTCGTCCAGGGTAACCTTTTTTTATATACATTTGCCATTATGAAAATCTGTTATCTCATACTGGCACATAATAATTTCAGGCACTTGGATCGCTTGACAGAGGCTTTGAATGATGCAGGCAGTTCATTTTATATCCATATAGACAAGAAGACAACGGAAAGTTACACTCCTTTAGCAAATAATGCCCGTGTTATTCCCTGCCGGATCGATATTAACTGGGGCGGTTTCAGCATGGTAGAAGCTACATTGGCTTTGCTTAATTATGGAACTGTTCATTCGCCGGATGCTGATTATTACATATTAATAAGCGGAGTGGATTATCCTATCCGGCCGAAAAGGTTTTTACATAACTTGTTGGAAAAGGGAAAAGAATATATAGACATAGCACCTGTACCGGTACCGTATAAACCCGTAGAAAGATATGATTATTACTATTTCGATTATGACCGTCGGAATCTAAAGCATTATAATCCTGAATTTCTGATAGAAGTACTACTCAAGAAATTCAAGATAAAACGAAAAGCGCCATTCAAAATATATGCAGGCACACAGTGGTTTGCGCTTACCCGGACATGTGTGCTGTATATTCTGGAAACAATAAGCAAGGATAAGAGGTATGCCGGCTTTTTCCACCATACTTTAGTTCCGGACGAAGCTTTCTTTCAGACCATCATTGGTAATTCACCGTTTTACGAAAATACAGTTTCTAACTTGACATACACTGATTGGGAAGTGCCGGTCCCACCTGCAACTATCGGAGAACGGCATGTGGAATTTCTTAAAACACATGTTGAGTTTAACGACGAATATGGCCGGCGCTTTCCTTATTTTGCCAGAAAGTTTAATGATGATAGCGCAGAACTTTTGGAGAAGATAGAAAGGGAATTGTGGTAGTTTTAGCCTATCAGGCCTGGTAGTAGATCTGCAATATAACTGCGTTCCATATCGTCAGGCTTAAGAACTTCTTCGTTCCATATCACCAGATCGATATCTATTTTTACCTTTCCGTTTACTTT
Organism: Prevotella sp.; assembly: GCA_031263965.1. Classification (GTDB taxonomy): domain Bacteria; phylum Bacteroidota; class Bacteroidia; order Bacteroidales; family Dysgonomonadaceae; genus Dysgonomonas. The sequence continues at coordinate 1,212 of JAISES010000329.1, forward strand.
ATCAGCAGCAGCGCGCCCGATTCTTTTCTCGACAGACTTTAACTGTTTCTGTATTTCTTCTTTTGTTTCCGAAGTATAAACAAAAGCAAGTTGATTCAGGAAATCATCTTTGTAGGCATTCCCATACGGAGTCGTTATGGACGTATTCGAGTAAGTTATTTCGGGAAAAATGCCGTTCAACAACTCATGGCAAAGAGCCAGATTGGCCTCTCTGTCCACATTTGTACCGATGCTGATTAATGCTTTGTTCATAACGCCTGCAAATATACGTGCGATTTTTGAAAAAGCTTTATCTTTGTTTTGTATTAATTACAACGAATATGAGATTTATAGCAATTATTCCGGCACGATATGCATCTACCCGTTTTCCAGGTAAGCCGTTGGTAGATATGGCAGGCAAACCAATGATACAACGCGTGTATGAACAGGTCAAAAAAGCTTTGGATGAAGTATGGGTGGCGACTGACGATGTCCGCATTTTCGATGTGGTAGAGGCCTTTGGAGGAAGGGCTGTAATGACTTCCGGCGAACACCGGAGCGGAACAGACCGTATACAAGAGGCGTACTCAAAAATAGGGGGAGACTTCGATGTAATTATAAATGTCCAGGGTGATGAGCCATTCATTCAGCCTGAGCAAATAGAAGCTCTCAAAAATTGCTTTGACAGTAAAGATGTTGAATTAGCGACTTTGGTAAAAGCCTTTAAGAATGAAGATGGATTCGATGCCTTATTTAATCCGAATTCTCCTAAAGTTGTTATAAATAAAAAGAATGAGGCTATCTATTTTAGCCGTTCCATTGTACCATATATTCGCGACGCGCATCACACCGGATGGTTAGACAAGCATACTTTCTACAAGCATATAGGGATGTATGCCTATCGTTCGGATGTGTTGAGCGAAATTACTAAATTGCCCCAGTCATCATTGGAAAAGGCTGAATCGCTTGAGCAGCTTCGCTGGATAGAAAACGGTTATCGTATCCGTGTTGGATATACTGCTGTGGAAACGATTGGTATAGACACTCCCGATGATATGGAAAGAGCTATTGCTTTCTTGTAGGGCTTATTTAAACAATTACTAAGTTCTATAAATAATTATTGTCGTATATAATTGTTCTATTTCGTTCGCAATGACGGATAGAGTAAAGACGCCTCGTAACTCGTCATTGCGAGGGTTTACCCGAAGCAATCCGGCTGTATTTTTTCGGGCAGTCACAAAGGACTGCCCCTACCATCAATCGGCCAATTCCCTGATTGCTTCACCTTTGGCTCCGCTTCACTCTGCCATTGTTTCAGGCTCGCAATGACGCGAGGGACTGACCCTGTAAACACGTC
>JAISES010000339.1 GCA_031263965.1 Prevotella sp.
AATATTTTTCAGAAACTGTTTCTCAATATACAAAAATGAGGCGGCCCAAAACGGAACCACCTCATTATTTTAATGTTTTACATTCTGCTTTTTACAAATTCTTCTTTTTAAGGACATCAATCATATCCACAGTCATTTTCTGAAGATCGTATTCGGGAGACCAGCCCCATTCCCGACGGGCGCATGTGTCATCCAGCGAATTAGGCCACGAATCGGCTATCGCCTGTTTCAGCGGATCGGCATCATAGCTCATCTTAAAATCAGGATAATGCTTTTTGATCTCATTATAAATCATTTCCGGATCGAAACTCATCGAAGCAATATTAAATGAATTGCGATGTATAAGTTTTGCAGGGTCTGCCTCCATAATATTGACCGCCGCATTCAGTGCATCGGGCATATACATCATATCCATGAACGTTCCCGCTTTTACCGGACATGTAAAATCCTCTCCTTTAACTGCTTTGTAATAGATTTCCACAGCATAGTCGGTAGTACCGCCACCGGGCAAAGTCAGATTAGAAATAATACCCGGAAAACGAACCGAGCGGGTGTCCACTCCCCAGCGGGTATAATAATAATCGCTTAGCAACTCACCCATAACCTTGGTTATGCCATATACTGTATTTGGCCTCTGCACAGTATCCTGTGGTGTTTTATCTTTGGGCGTATCCGGTCCGAATGCTCCTATGGAACTTGGGGTGAATACCGCACACTTTAATTCACGCGCCACATCAAGGCAGTTCATCAGGCTGCCTATACCGACATCCCACCCGAGTTTCGGATTTTTTTCGGCCGTAGCAGACAGGATAGCTGCCAGATTGTAGATCGTATCTATCTTATATTTTTTTACAGCGTCGGCTATCTGATTTACATCTGTTGCATCTATTTCGACAGTTGGCCCCCAGTCAAAAAAGCCATCCGGATAAGGCGGTTTGTAATATCCGCATATAACGTTACTGCCGCCGTAAATAGAGCGTAACCTGATACTTAGTTCCGAGCCGATCTGACCCGTACTACCTACGATAAGAATGTTTTTCATTTGAAAAATCTGTTAGTTTCTTTTATTTTTCCCCAATATAATTTAACCGGAACTTATAGTCGCAAAAAAAAACGATCCAACCATAAGAGCCTGTTTAAATTTCTAACGAATGTTTTGTTATATAGATTAAGAATCTGGTTCTTCATTCATTTTTAGCCTCTTTTTGTCTTATTTTTTCTTTTACACAGTTCTAATAGCCCGCTATTATCACTGTGTAAAAGAAAAAATCAGCCGCAAAATAGTTCTAAAAATTTGAATGATATAAATTTAAACAGGCTCTAAATTCTATATGAATTTTCTTACTTGAGAATACCTAATTCTTTTCCGGTCTTAGTAAATGCGGCAATACACTTATCCAGATGTTCTTTTTTATGCCCTGCCGAAATCTGCACGCGAATGCGGGCTAGATCCTTCGGTACAACCGGATAATAGAATCCTGTCACATATATGCCTTCGTCGAGAAGCTTTGCAGCCATGTCTTGCGACAATTTAGCATCATACAGCATTACTGCACAAATAGATGATTGAGTCGGTTTAATATCGAATCCGGCAGCTTTCATTTTCTCTACAAAATAGGCAGTATTTTCATGCAAAGTATCCTGAAGTTCGTTATTGCGTTCCATCATTTCAAACATCTTAATACCTGCGCCTGCAACGGACGGCGGTATCGAGTTCGAAAACAGATACGGGCGGGAACGCTGGCGGAGCATGTCTGTTATCTCTTTTCTTCCGGTGGTAAATCCTCCGATAGCGCCACCAAAAGCTTTACCCAATGTGCCTGTAATAATATCTATCTTACCCTCCAGATTAAATAATTCAGGCGTTCCTTTTCCTGTTTTTCCTACTACTCCGGCCGAGTGAGATTCGTCTGTCATTACCATCGCGCCGTATTTCTGAGCCAGCTCGTATATCTTATCCAACGGAGCTACATTGCCATCCATAGAGAATACGCCATCGGTAACTATCAGGCGGAAACGTTGCGATTGAGCAAGCTTCAATTGCTTCTCCAGGTCTGCCATATCTGCATTTGCATAACGGTAACGAACTGCTTTGCAAAGACGCACCCCATCGATGATGGATGCATGATTCAATGAATCGGAGATAATAGCATCCTGATCTGTCAGCAAAGGTTCAAATACTCCTCCGTTGGCATCGAAGCATGCAGCATATAGAATTGTATCTTCTGTTTTGAAGAATTTTGCTATGGCAGCCTCCAATTCTTTATGTATATCCTGTGTTCCGCAAATAAAACGAACGGAAGACATCCCAAACCCGCGGCTATCCATCGCATCTTTGGCGGCCTGAATAAGTTCCTGGTTATCCGATAAGCCCAGATAATTGTTTGCACAAAAGTTGAGGACTTCCTGCCCTGTACTTACACGAATAGCTGCACCTTGCGGCGAAACTATTATGCGTTCCTGTTTGTACAACCCTGCCGACTGTATATCAGCGAGCTCTGTTTGGAGATGTTTTTGAAATTTTGTATAAGTATTCATGGTTAAAAAATTTACGGCAAAGGTACTAAATTGTTAAGAAGAGAGAGGCGGTAAGGGGTGTTTTTTTTGTTAGAATCTGTTTAAGTTTTTTAAAAATATTGTTATAGGTTTTGACAAAGACTTCTTAGCAATTTTTTATGCTCTCTCAGTATATTTTTCCCTTTTTACTTTTGGTTAGCCCGCTAAACCTTGATGGCATTAAGTTAAGGCATCAATAGCTCTGAAAGAACGCAATATATTAGCGTAGGGCTTAGCCCAGTCGTGTTCTGAATATTATAAATAGTTGATATATAGATATATACGCGTTAAGTGTATTCTTGTAAAATTATATTACTGAAAATGAATACGTTATTAACAAAAATGGGGTATTGTTGTTGATAACTATTTGATAATTAAATAGGTATTTATTTTGTATTGTATTGTCATATTTTTGCATTGTTAAAACAATAAGTATCGCACTTTTTAATCAGAAACTAAACGACTATGGATTGAAAATCCATAGGTTACCTTTGCGAATAAAATTCGCCTGAGTGTCGACTATAGCGCAGTATCTCGTCAGGTATTTGATTGAACCCGATATCATCATAAATACGGTTGAGCAAAAGTTGGGTACCATTGATCAGTAGTGCATCCATGTTGTTGATTACACGTTCGGTTTCTTCCTGTTCCCGCCCTTTATTGTCATCAAAGTCGAGTGCTTGTTGACCGGCGTAGGTACTAACCTCCTTTGGGTGGCATCACACAAATTTTCCGCGTCTTTTGCCCCGTTTGTCGTACCAAAACTCTTTATCTCCTCGTACTTTCCCGAGGATTTACTTACTACAACGACACTGATTGTGCCCGAACGATTCTTCTTCTTGCGCACATACATGCTGCAAATTTACGCATTTTTAGATTGCGCCACCCTGCGCCACCCATTTCTTAATGATAATTCGTTGATAATCATTGAGCGATATGTAGTGACGCTAAAAAATGACGAAGTCAGGAAGAGTGTTTTCGTTTGCGATTGTCGTCCATTATCTGTAATATTGCATCATATTG
>JAISES010000395.1 GCA_031263965.1 Prevotella sp.
GTTCTAAAAGCACTAGCTATTAATTCTGTTACCACAGAATCTTTCATAATACCCCAACGGTTAAAATTAGATGAAAGCGTTGGTATATGATAATCAGACAAGTCTACAGGCACCGCATCTCCTCCTGGATTGCCTGTCGCATTTGGCCTAGCTGCCATTTCAAATGAATTTCCACGCCAATTACCTGTACCTACTCTCGGATCAACACCGCTTGGTTGTGGTGTCGGTTCTACTCCTGCTTCCGGAGGATACCTCACATCTTTCTTACGCTGATTTACATCAACTATTCTGCTGAATATAGCCGCCGCTTCCGCTCTTGTTATATTTGTGTTCGGATTAAACGTTCCTAATGCGTCTACTCCGCTTAGAATACCAGCTGCGTATAGTCTGTGTATTCTTACCTCTTTCTCATTACTTGAACCTACGTCAGGTAAACTCTCAATGATATTTTGACTCGTTAAGTCTTTTGATTGTAAGATTCCATACCAAATATATACCATATCTGCTCTTGTAATATTCTCAGTTAATACATTGTCAAATTCGTTGCTGATTAGACCTTCTGCCTTTGCGTATTGTACTGGGCCGTCATACCAGTTTGCTCCGCTGTAGCTATTGAAATTGTCTAAGGTTCCGTATTTATAAATCGAGTGTATTCTTCCGGCTATTGTAATTGCTTGTGCTGTTGTTAAGTTACCGCTAGGACTGAATTTTGCGTCTCCTACGCCTGCAATCAAAGCATATTCGTATGCGTTCTTAATAGTTCCATTGTACCATGGCTTCGATGAAGCTGAATCCCCAATGTCTGTAAATGTTGAGTTGTCTGCATAGGATAAAGTCTTGGTAAAATTAGACAGACTGTATTCCTGTGCTGCTATGACTGGTTGAATTTGAGATAGAAATAAACCCAGAGTAAGAATGACCGACATTAGCTTTTTTGTTGTTTTCATTTTTTTACCTCCGTTTTTTGTATTCTTTACGTCTTATTGACGCTTTGGCACCTTAATTTAAAATCCAAAATAACATAATCAATCATTTTATTTTGTTAAATATTGATCTAAAGCCTCTTTTATGATTTTTTTAATTTCTTCTGCTGTTTGCGTGCTTTTAAAATATCGCGACAAAAAGCGTTCATTAAGATTCACTGGTCCGATCTTTTCCGAATCAGATTCCTGTTCCAATAATTGTTCTATTTCAGATGCAGATAATTTACTTACTCCCGATTTTGCCTTTAAAATATCTGCTTGCTTTATATTAATTTTATTGCCACCAGCAAGTAAATTTTCAACCGAATTTTGTTCATTAACTCGCAAATATGATAATGCTACCGCAACTCGCATACCAATTTTATCATTGTCAAGCCGGTTTTTTAATTCAGTAATTAATTTATCTATGCGTAAATAGCGAGCAACTGTATTTTTACTCAATCCATACTTTCCTCCAAGTTTATCCCTTGTTCCTAACCTCTGCCCCATTGGGGTAGAGGTTATTTTTTCAATCTCCTCAAACAAGTCAGAACGATAGCCAGGATTTTTTTTCATCGCTTCATAATGAGTTGCCAGTGCGATTGCTCGTTCACTGTGTTTCAAGTCAGCAAACGAGCGTTGAATAAGATTGGTTTCTGTAACAATAAGCAACGCTTTGTCATCTGTTAAATCCAATTGAATGATGGAAGGAATTGATTTAAAACCTGCCTCTTTAGCCGCTGCGGCACGATTATGGCCGGAAAGTATTTCATATTTATTTGTTTCGACTGTTGGCCGAACAATAATTGGAGAAATTACACCATTGGCACGAATGCTTTCCATCATATCTATAAATCTTTGTCCTTCATACAGCTTGAATGGATGGTCTCTGAACGGAATAAGTTGATCAAGATCACAGAACTCTATTTCTGATATGCTTTTTAGAGTTGATTGATCTTTTGTAATAGAGTTCGTTGCCAGCTTTTTTTTGCTATTGTTAATAGCGCCTGACATTGTTACGCCTCCCCATTTACATACTTATATGATATCTTCGTGAAAGTGAGAATGCGAGTGAACCCCGAGGAGTTTAGCGCAAGCAGAATTTACATTTTTGCACGAGTCAGACAAGATTTTGTTAGTTTATAAGAAAAATATCAGGTTAGACTTTGTTGTTAGTTAAAATTCAAAACATATCCGACATAGGCCATCTATTGGCCTGTATTGCCGTTCTAATAGTAATTATAACAGGGTATCCTATTAAATACAAGACTATCTTTTAAGGGGATACCTTCTATGATTGAGTTGGATATTGATTATAAAAGGATTGGGGCTAGAATCCGGTCAGCACGCAAAGAATTATCAATGACACAATCTAAATTAGCAGAAAGTATCGGGCTTTCTGTAAATCATATAAGTCATATTGAAACAGGGGCAAGCCCGTTATCACTTCCGGCTTTGCTCGCTATCTGTCAGGTGTTGGGCTGTACCGCTGATCGCTTATTGTATGACATTCTTCCTCAATCGAACCCTTTTTATTTGAACGCCGATATTGCGAAGTGTTTCCAAAATGTTGATCGGGTTGAATGTTATGTTATGCTGAGTGTTGCCAACGCCGCTAAAGAAGCAATACGGTTTAACTCCGACAGGATTGAGTTATAAGGGTGCCACAGCTCAATCCACGGTAGTGAGTATTTTGGGCGGTCAAAGTAAAAATCCCGGCGTTGTGACGATAAAAAAACTATGTGACGGGCTTGAAATCTCATTGTTCGAGTTTTTTGACACTGAAATATTTCGGACATTGGATCAAGAGATCAAGTGATTTAATCCCAACGTAAGGAAGCGGAAAGGCTTAATAATGAACCCTCCCGCTTCCTTACGTTCATAACCAGACTATCACCGCAAAGCCCCCGTTGAAATAACGGGTGTTCTTATAATACCCGAGTGGCGGAGAAGGAGGGATTCGAACCCTCGAGACGCGGTTAACGTCTACACGATTTCCAGTCGTGCGCCCTCAACCGGACTAGGCGACTTCTCCATATGATTTCACCTTAATGATCATAACGAAAATGTTTGACTTTGTCAAGCGATAACATTGCCTTGCCTCAATTCGTCGTGTGAAAGGTGGAAAAATTCCCCTCCTGGGAGGGGTGGCGCGTAGCGACGGGGTGGTTCCTTCGGAATCCCCTTCAAAAAAACGAGCGGCAAAATGCCGCC
>JAISES010000428.1 GCA_031263965.1 Prevotella sp.
AGGAATTTTATAATAATATTACCGGAACGTCCTCTAAAAACGGGGTGCATCCCCCTTATCATATCTTTACTTATCAGTTTTTCCTTCATGCCGTAAAGGTACGAAACTTCTATTTGATAACCGTAATAACCGGTCAGTCTTCATTTATTTCTTTGTGCTTTCTTCCGTTATATTATCGTCTTCTATACCATAACGGCCTTTCCACAAGCCCAGCTTAATCATATATTTTTTGTAATCTCTGTCTTTATACACAAAGAGTCGGTACATATTGTAATTCCAAACAAAACCAACGATTATCGAAACAATTATCTTAGGAGCTAAAAATATGTTATTGACAATTATGGTTGGTAAATTTTCCGTAGGTATTTCTTTCAAGACAAACTCTGTAAACAACACAGTACCTTCCCTATTTAAAAAAAGATTTACAAACCATACCATCAAGAATCTTATAATCAAATATTTCATCTTACTCCCCTGAGATTTAAATGTCCATTTATAATTCAGGGTAAAATTTACAATTCCTCCCGATATATTGCCAAAAAGTGTTGCATTGCCATAAAAAACATCAAAGACATTAACAAAAATAAAACTCACCAAAAAATCCGTCAAACTGGATATCTGGGAAGTAAATTGGGCGCGTAAAAACATAAAGAACCCATCTCTTTCATTTATTATCTTTGCTATTCTCCTTATTACGCTTCTATATTGAAACATTGATACCTATTTACTTATATACACCTTCTTTTATATCTAAAATAAACTGTTTGCAAATTCTTTCATGCCTTACGGTCATATATACAAACAATACGTTCAGCACCGTTAATTCAAATAAAAAATATAACCACGGATACCCAATCAGAAGAGTTATAAACAGAGTAATAGACCTTGTATTAAATGAAAGAATATTTGTATATTTCATCAACGGAAGGCTTTTCTCCCTAAAATCTTTACGGAACGATTCAGGGGGAATGTCTCCGAAATTTTCCTTCAACAACCTGAATAATCTCTGAAACTTTGGCGACCGGTGTTCCTGATCCGAAGTATAGTTCCGATAAAAGAACAGCACTAGCTTTTTTATGAAATTTTCTTTCCATGAAAGCAGTTCAAATTTATTAGTCAGTTCTTTAGAACTTTCCAACTCACTTCCGGCTTTTCCTTTAAGAAATAACAAATGTATATTTCGATAATAATCAGCCATTTCAGCTTGTTTGGAGTGAAAATAACCTGTTACGAAAACCAGAATCCATATCCATCCATTCCATTCGGGATACAAACGGAAAGCAATGGCCATATAAATAGATGTGAACCACAAATTGCCTGCAAAACCGTCAAGAATCCGCCCTAAAACGGAAAACTGTTTTGTCATACGAGCCAACTGCCCATCGGCGCTATCATAAGAGTTTGCCCAGATCAATAGAAATATACCTGATACTGTCGCCCACATATTGTCAAAATAAAAACATATTCCTGCTCCAACCCCTAAGAATATACTGGCAATAGTAACCGTATTCGGCGTAATGCCAAGTTTTTTAAACAATAGCGCCCAACAATATCCAACAGGACGATAAAAATATATATCTATAAACTCTTCTGTATCTTTGGATTTTAACGTAGATTCAAATGCAGTTTGGTTGTTTTCCATTTATTTGTTATTCCAGTTATTCTTAATAATTTGTTTATGAATACATTCTGCTATTTTTGGCGCAGCCTCGTTTCTACATGGCGCAAAACTGGGCCAGTCATTGAAATCAATAATCTTGAATAAGCCGTTTTTTGCCACAACACAATCTCCGCCGTAAACTTTTACACCGAGTATTTCTCCTGCTTTATCGCATTCTTTTTTCAAGGCATCGGTATCAAAAAGAAACTCATGCGCTTTTCCGTTTATTTTCTCCAATCCAAATTTACTATGGCTATGATCGAAAGGGTAGAACCAATAAAAGAAGTCCGTATCGGCTACGCCGTAAAACTTCACCAGATCGCCAATAAGGTGTTCGTTGATCACGGCATTCGGAATATCGCGGAAAGCAAATTCCTGCAAAATAGATTTTACTTCCTGAATATTTCTTGCGTAAGTTACGTCTTCACTGTGAATAGCCTGCGAATCTCCTCTTTTGATCCAGAAAGCGTCAGCTTTCATCTCTACCAGCTTACAGGTAGGATCTTCCGTAACATCTACAATAATACTTGCCGGATGCGATATCTCGTTTTCCATCAGGATACGCGTCATAGCTGCACGGGTACAGTTTTCCACGCCAAAACCAGAATTAATGACCATTGCGCCGTCACGTTCAAATTGTTTCAGGCAATTGATGGTCGATTTTTTGCGGGCCATATTGAATATGAACTTTTCAGGCCTGCCATTCAATACAAATTCGGCTTCGGTATATTCATACACTTCATACCCCATCTTACGAAGATTCTCCGATGTCATGCCGAAGATCATCCCATCGTTTCCTATATGGTTAGGTGAATATTTTGTGTTTCTCTTGATTCCCGCTATTCTTGGTTTCGACATTTCAACTGTTGATAAATTTCTCTGCTTCTTCTATATCTCTTACATGATCCACATCTACAATCTTAGTAAACGGGAATGCTTTTAATTTTAACTGATCGGACACAAGCCGGCGCTGAAAATTGCGCATCCGCGATTGTCCTTCCCGAAGGCAGGCTTCCAATGTGTCTATCGCTTTCGGGGTTAATCCGTATATGCCCCCCGATATATATTTACAGTTATCCGGACTATCCGAAAAACCTTTGATATCCATTTCACTGTCTACATCGACATACAAGGGCTTTTCATCATCGATAAAACCCGTAACGGCCATCATCCCATCGTTGTCCGAATCGTTGATAAAAGCCTGTATGTAACCTGAGAACTCCCTCTCATCAAAAACCGTATCTACCGTCGTTAGGCAAAACTTCCCGTCGCGCAGGAAATTGCGAAGCTCAAAAAGGCTATGCATCGAACTGGGAGTAGACTTTACAACTACATTAAAAGGTATTCCCATATCTGATTTTGAGATATAATCCTGTACCTCTTTCATTTCTTCATTTATGATAATACTTATAGACTCAGCCTCATTTTTAAGAAAAATATCCAGCAAGCGCCCTATCATTTCCTTTCCATCGATCCGCACCAAAGGCTTGGGCAAGAAAACGCCTTCCTGCACAAGTCTCGAACCCTCTCCGGCCGCAATAATAGCATAATTCATAATATTAATATC
>JAISES010000441.1 GCA_031263965.1 Prevotella sp.
TTTTTCGATGCTGCCGGAGCCAAAGGTTTTACAGACATCAATGTGGCTCAGGTAGAACCGGTAAAAACGGCCGTACAGCTTATCCACGCATTGCCGGTAGACGAATCGAAAGCATACCTTTCGTGGTGTGTAATCAATGCTGCCGCCCCGTATCTGAGCGATGATTTTGTAAATACGAATTTCGACTTTTACGGTAAACAACTGAGCGGAAGCAAAGTTTTGCAGCCGCGTTGGAAACGTGCTGTAAATGCAGTTGACGGATCGTTGAGCGAAGCTGTCGGGCAAATGTATGTAGAGAAATATTTTCCGGCAGAAGCTAAAGATAGAATGCTGAAACTGGTTAATAACCTGCAAGTAACGCTTGGCGAACGCATAAACAACCTGGCATGGATGAGCAACGAAACCAAGGCCAAAGCCCAAGAGAAACTAAATGCGTTTACTGTTAAGATCGGTTATCCCGACAAATGGAAAGATTATTCTACATTGGCAATAAAGAAAGACAGCTATTGGCAGAATATTGTTCGTGCCGGTGAATTTGCTTATAACGAAATGATAGGCAAAATAGGTAAACCTGTTGACAAAGCGGAATGGCATATGCCTCCTCAGATGGTAAATGCTTATTATAACCCGACTACAAACGAAATCTGTTTCCCTGCCGGTATCCTGCAACCGCCATTCTTCTATCTGGATGGAGACGATGCCATCAATTACGGAGCTATCGGAGTCGTTATCGGACACGAAATGTCTCACGGATTCGACGATCAGGGCAGCAAATACGACAAGGATGGAAACCTTGCGGACTGGTGGACTGCCGACGATTCCAAGAAATTTACCGGACGCGCACAAGTTTTGGTAAATCATTTCAACAAAATAGAAGTACTGCCGGGTGTATTTGGAAACGGAGAATTTACTCTGGGTGAAAATATCGGAGACTTTGGCGGCCTGCAAATTTCTTACAATGCATTCGAAAAAACAGAAGAAGCCAAAGCCACGACAAGGATAGACGGGTTTACCCCTGCTCAACGCTTCTTCCTTTCATATGCCGGAGTATGGGCGGGAAATATCCGTGATGCCGAAATCCTGCGCCGCACAAAGATGGATCCTCACTCGCTGGGTAAATGGCGCGTGAACGGAACTTTACCACACATCAATGCATGGTACGATGCCTTCGGAATCACAGAAAAAGATGCTCTGTTCATCCCTAAAGAAAAAAGAGCGGATATCTGGTAAATTTATGTTATACAACTATAAGAAGATGGGCGGATTTGTCCATCTTTTTTTATATTTTAGCGCAATTTCTTTTTTAACCTGATATTAGACTATGGAAAAACTACGGCCAAATGACCAAAGAGCAAGATATGCTATCGCTATGATATGGGTAATCTTGTTTCTAAATACGGCAATCCTGATTCTGGACCTTATAGGATTAATGATTTACGAAGGCTTTATCCCTGTCGAAGCTATGTCCGATTTTCTTGTTTGGTTGTATCTCACGGGGCATTGGTATGCATCTATATTAGTGCTCATTGCAGCCATCGTTTCCATTGTCGCTTTTATTATGTGGTTCAGGCGGGCATATTACAATTTGGGGCTAAGATATAAAGACCGGCTATACGGCGACGCTTGGACACTTTGGGCATGGTTCATCCCGTTTATAAACTGGTATATGCCTTTTCAGATAATGAAAGATCTGTATAAACAAACAGAAAAATATATGACTTTCTGTATGAATGAGCCCTATAAAGGAAATCTGAAAACAAATTATGTTAATCTATGGTGGGTTTTATGGATTATCAGTATTGTTTCAACTAGAGTTACATTGAATATTAATGATCCAGACCAAATTAATTATTATTTTTCCACAATAGGCGCTATAATACAAATTGCCCTTTGTGTTGTTACCATCATTGTGATAAAAGATTATAGTGATGCAGAAAAAGTACTGATGGAAGAACAACCCGAAGAAGTTATATAAATTCTATTTCAAGATTTGGCTAACGCCGATTTTTAGTTCACTTTTCAAGATTTCAAAATTTTGTATATCAACAAAATACAATTGTGACTTGTGAAATTATTTATTGTAAACTATATAGCTTCTCACCATCTCCATATCAGGAAGAGCCAGGCAACAAACGGCATCGGAGCAACAAGAAGATATATCAATGATGCTTTGTACACTACCGGATGGAAACGTGAGAAATGCCTTTTTCCATGATTAACCGCTGCAACAAGAAACATGACTATGGGGGCTATGATAAAAGAGTAATATATTACAAACTCACTTATCTGAATCATTTTGTAGAAAAGAGGGGAAAAAGCAACAATTGGAATTATTGTATACGACATCAACACAAGAAACAAACTGAATATAGGCGGATTTTCCACCATTTCGGCTTTCATTTTATCTACGAGCATTATATAGTACCAAAGGGCTATCAACGGGATGAAGATATAAATCAGAATTGAAAAAAAGTATTCATTTTCCATTTTCGATAATATTAAAGGAGTCATATTTCTTATTGAAATTGCCTAAAGAATCTCTTTGCAGGAGGATTTTCTCTTCCTCTTTATCTATCAATATAGTATCGGGGATAAAGTCATTATTGTAAGGCTTTTTAGTAAAAATAATAGTATCGCCTTTGAAGTAATATTTTCCTTTAATCACTTCCTGATATCCCAGAAATCCGTTTATCTCATGTTCACAATCTCCGTTTTCGCGAAAGATAAGCGTGTAATAGAAGAGATCATCTTTATAGTTGGCTGTTATTACCCTTTTAGGCTTCTTGCTTTCTTTGTAGACCTCAACATACTTCTTTACGTCTACGTTGTAAAAAAGTAGAACGGCTATAATGACAAGGGAGTGAATTGCTATATCGATCTCATTCTTTGCAAACCCTTCTTTTTTCACAGAAATAACAGTAATTATCATCAGTGAAAGACATGCTAACAGAAGCGGAATGGCAGAAATGGTTAGCAGATATGAATAGAAGAAAAAGTAAGCATATACAATTACCAGTAAATCGATAATTAATATCAAAATTGTTTTTTTCATACTCTCAAATGGTTATATGTTCTATGGTTTCTACTTTTCTGTTATTTTCTTTCTCTTCCTCTTCCTCTTTCGACAATATGGATTCCAGCATCGGCGACATTTCGTTTAATCCACCTGTTTTGATAATAAAATTCTTTGTACGCCCAATGAAATCTATTTCATCATCAGGAGACAGAAACGCAGCCAAAGTGGCCAAACCCAAAGGGGGGAAAAGCGAATACTTGATCGATCGCCAAAAAGGACTTTCGGCTTCAGTTAAGGCTGGGCGGATTAGTTTTACTTTCATAATATAAACAAAAAGAACTTTGAATTACAAAGTTATAATTATTTCTTAATTCCTAAATATTTACTGGAAAAATATTTTATTAAGAAACTGTTTGAATTTTAGCGAAAAATATTATTACAGGATCAGAAAAAGACTTCTTAGCAATTTTTTTATGCTCTTTTCAGCGTATTTTTCCCTTTTTTCTTTTGGTTTAGCCCGCTAAACCTGCAAGCAAAAAGAACAAAATCCATCTGAAAATATCTATAAAAAAAATTTGCTATAAAATTCAAACAGTTTCTAAGAAACTGTTTGAATTTTAGCGAAAAATATTATTACAGGATCAGAAAAAGACTTCTTAGCAATTTTTTTATGCTCTTTTCAGCGTATTTTTCCCTTTATTCTTTTGGTTTAGCCCGCTAAACCTGCAAGCAAAAAGAAAAAAATCCATCTGAAAATACCTATAAAAAAAATCTGCTATAAAATCCAAACAGTTTCTAAGTTCTATAAAATAATTATTGCCGCATCTGATTGTCAGTTTTCTCGCGTCATTGCGGGCAGGGAAAGTGAAGCAATCCGGAAATTGGCAGGTTAGCGGTAGGGGCAGCCCGGTGTGGCTGCCCGAAAAAATACAACCGGAGTGCTTCGGGTAAACCCTCGCAATGACGGAATAAAACTGACAATCAGATGCGGCAATAATTATTTTATAAAACTTAAGATTTTGTGTTTATTACTGATAACATAATTTATATCTTTGTAAGATAAGGAAACTAAAACAATCTAACATGAATACGAAGTCATTTATCCTATTTTTTTTATTTATCGTTTCGGGAAATATCTTTTCCCAGAAAAAACAGTCTTTGCCGCAGATATATGCTGCGCCTCCGGTAACCGTTGTCCAGCCATTCAAAGTAGACAGTCTAAACCTGAAAGGTGAAAAATTCAGCGCAAAAGACATGTTGAAGATGTCATTATCCATTCCGGAGCAAGAGGCTTTTGTAAGGCCCTTAAAAGCCGATACGGCAGGTTATTTTTTCCCTGAAAAACCAACGGAAAAAAATACGATCATGCAGTTATTTACTTTTAATGTAAGTGCAGACCGATATGCAAAAGGCACTTTGAAAATAACTTCGCCCGGCATGATGGAAATATATGTGGATGGAAAGCTGGTTGCAACGAAGGCTACAGAAGAAAAAACATTTCGTAGCGATAAGAAATCCGTTACGGCTTCGCTTACTCCATATCCGCAGCAAAGCCGGGTTGTAATAAAAATGATAGTTACAGGCAAAGACGAATCGATAACAACACTGAAAGAAGATGTACCTCCGACATTTAAGGTGGAGATAGAAAATGAGAAAAATGATTCGCTGACAGTATTTTCTTTTTCGAACACGGATAAACGTTTTGTCAATTTTACAGATATGATGCTGGGCAAACGTGTAACGAATATCCGTGTCTCGCCCGAAGGAGAATATGCTTTGATATTTTACTGGAATACATTTGGTGATAAAGGTACATCTACCACAGAACTGTACAATATAAAGGCTAAAAGCACGGTTTTGATAGACACCGATGGAGCGAAAAAACAATTGAACTGGATGCCTGAGAGCGAAAAACTGTTTTATATATCAAAAACAGA
>JAISES010000487.1 GCA_031263965.1 Prevotella sp.
TGAAAATGGATAACCTCATTCATACATCCTGCCTTTGCAGAAGATCCTGATGTCATGACTCCATTCCAGCCGCTTTATTGCAATACCCTCCGGTAACAAAGCGGGTGCAAAAGTAAAAAGAAAATTACCATAGTTCCAAATAAAAAGGAGATAATATTTCAATTATTTTGCGACAAAACCCCAATAACCTTATTATCAATCCACTATAAAAGCCACATTATTTTCCAGTAAAATACTTACAATAGGGAGTTAAGCCACACTCCTCACATTTCGGTTTACGAGCCTGGCAAATATACCTTCCATGCAATATCAACCAATGATGAGCTCTTGACAAATATTTAGCCGGAATATGCTTTATTAATTCTTTTTCTGTCTGCTCCGGATTCTTTGATTTATCAGTCAACCCTATGCGATTAGATACCCTGAAAACATGTGTATCGACAGGCATAGCAGGTTTATTAAAGGCCACTATAAGCATAACATTCGCAGTTTTACGACCAACTCCGGGAATAGACTCTAATTCTTCCAATGTCCCAGGAACTTTTCCTCCAAAATCATCAACTAACTTTCGAGCCATACCTACTAAATTTTTGGCCTTATTGTTAGGATATGAAACACTCTTGATATATTCATATACAGCATCCGGTGTAGAAACTGCCATTACTTCCGGCGTAGGGTATGCTTGAAAAAGAGGGGGGGTAACCATATTAATCCGTTTATCGGTACACTGGGCCGATAAAATAACGGCAATAAGCAAATGAAATGGATTATCATAATGCAGTTCAGTATTAGCAACGGGCATATTCTGTTCAAACCAACTAATAACACCTGCATAACGCTCTTTCTTTGTCATATTATTTCCCTTTAAAACAGAAAATCCCTTACAGTTTTTCTATAAGGGATTTTTTCTATGTATGTTTATTTTACCAAAACTTCACCCTGTTATCTTTCACATTCATCTTCTCCTTCAGTACAAACATTGCTTGCGACATCAATTGATAGAAATTACTCTGACGTGCTGTTTGTTTTGCCTGTACAAGATCGAATATATTCCCATTTTCTGTTTTTTCAGTAATATTGAGAACATAAACCCCGGCATTTCCTTTCAAAGGTTGCCCCTGCTTATTTACCTCTCCCAATTTAGCATATACATTCAATATAGGTTCATATCCTACACCGGATATATTATTTGTTTGAAATGTTACGAAGTTAACAGTATCTATACGGCTTGACATTGCCTCTGCATATGCTTCCAAAGATGTAAGGTTCTTCGATTTCAAACCGGCAATAATCTTTTCGGCTTTCTTATTATTAATCAATTCGGTCTTCAACATAGCTGAGACTTCAGAAACAGGCATATAACTGCCTTTAACCTCCTCTTTGACAATAGCTATGATTCGCTTATCCGACAAATCGAATTTCTTTACAGAACCTTTCTTTTCATTAAATGCCCAATGAATAACCGGACGAGATCCGGAAGCTTGTCCCAAAGACATCTCGGATGGAGAAATAATAGCATTTGAAACAAGATTATAACCTTTTGCCTGAGCAGCTTTATCAAAATTCTCGAGATTTCCGCTTTCAGAGACAAATAGATTTAACTCATTATCCATTATATTCTGAGTTTTATCACTTGCGCTTACAGACATCTGTACAACAGCCAATTTTACTTTAGATACCGGATTTGTCTTATCTTCTATATGTATAAGCTGAACTTGCCCGTTATTAGTAGTCAAATTTAAAATCTCACCTTTAGATGCTCCGAAACATTTTCTCACAAAATCATTGCCGGTCCCGGCTATCATAAGTTCGGTCACCCATTCGGATTTCATACCCGGCATAACTTCATCGGCAAGAGTTGTAAAATCTTTACCTCCTTTTATTACATTGAGCAAACTATCGGATATATGGGCAGCAATTTTAGATTCTAATCCGCGAGGCAATGGAATTACCCTGATCTTAACGGAATCAGCAGCACTTATTTTATCGATAAGCTTATACATTACATAAGCCTGTCCATTACGTTCAGGGTCAGTAACCTGTCCTATTGCAGCCGATTGCGCGAAATTTCTCATATCCAGAGGCAAAGTCGGTTGTGATATATAAATATCTGTTGGGATTGGAGAGTAATCGCTTACCAAAGCCGAAGGATTTTCTGCCGTCAGCAACCTTTCATGCATATCATCCATTTCCTTTTTCACAGACTCAAAGTCTTCATCGCTGGGGATTACGTCCTTCACAAAGTAGGATATTTTACGTAATTCAGTATCTAATTTGAAATTATTCTTACGCAATTCGTAGAGATCTTTAATTTCCGTATCTGTTACCTCTTTTGCTACTGTCGAATCAGGCATTGTTGTATACCGTTGAAGAACATACGCTATATTAGACTGAATCTTAGAATCTTCAAACACGGCTTTTGCTTCAGTATTGCCAGGCAAAATAAGACCGGCCACTAATGAAGCATATTTTTCCTGAAGCAGTTGATATTTAAGCATATGTTCGATAAAAGCCCATATTTCCTGATTCATCAATATCTCTTGACGCATCTGAGCCGGCATATCGGGAGTAATTACTGTCTTCACATTATTCAGAAACTGAGTGAGAACCGTTTTATCAAACTGACCGGTTTGAGGATTTGCAAACATAGATGCAATGCCTTCGAGATTTCCGCTATTCGGATTTATGACTAAACGAATCCGTTGTAGAATAAATCCGAAATTCGGGCTGTTCACCACATCCGACAGTTCAGCTGTAGTAACAGCAAGTCCCAAAGAATTAGCTTGTTCGTCCAACATCATTTCTGTTACCATCTGTTGATATGTCAACTCTCTGATGACAGAAGAGATCTCTTCTCTCAAACTGTTTTCACCTGTTACCATCTTCTGGAAATTCTCCCATTGTAGAAACCTCTCCGAATATTTTTCTGTAGAAACGACCTCGCCATCTACGGTAAAGGCCTTGTTTTTGCTTTTGTTTATACCTGTCACGATTTCGTTCCAAGGCAGAACAAAACAGAGCAATCCTACTGCAATAATCCCGATTAATAATCCCGATTTGCTCCTAATTTTCTGTAAAGCAGCCATTTAATTAATTATTATTAGATATATTATTAGTTATTTTATTTCGATTAACTTCTTTTAGCGCACGAAGATACTAAATAGAGATTAAATATCATTCATAAACTCGGAACTATTCTTGCTTTTCTTCATCGTTTTCTGCATCTTCGTTTACATAGATTAAGGTTTTCCCCGATGCCATTTCTCCTACATTCATAAAGTCATAATTTGTCATTTGCTGATTGGCTTCAAATCCTGTCCCTCTCAATGTCATTTGGCCGGGCCGGTTTACAATCACCGGCAGATTCGAATATACTTTTTGTTTCCGTTGATCCCAGTATAATTCGTCTCCGGAGAATGTCTCATCTTTCCTGTTATGAATGAAAACATTTCCTTTGAATTTCCATAATTTACGCTGTGTATAATTCCATACAGTATCGGCTTTTACAGTTGCAACAATATTAAGCACCGAATCAAATTGCTCAAGATAAAATCCATCGGGATACCTCCAGTGCGGATCTTTAGCCCTGTCAAATATTTCCGATGTTTCGGCTATAACTTTATAACGAATAAGACCTGAATCGGAAACCAGCATCGTATCGTTATGCGTCAACATAGTCGGCGTTGTTTCATTATCGTAAACAAGATTCACAGTGCTTTTAACCTCCTTGTTACAAGACATGAAAACAATACCCACAACAAAGGAAAAGAATGCTGTGAGGGGAAAATATTTTTTATTTATCAAACAAAGCAACATTTACGTTGTAAAACAATAAGCCCCAATAATATATATATTGAGGCTAAGATTATATTAAATTCAGTCGATCTTCTTCCTGAAAAACCAAAACTCATTGATATTCATATTCAGGGATATCCCAAAATATTGCTCATTAATCATGTTACTAATCTTGGGCTTCACCTTCTTATATTCAAAGTTTATATTAATATAAGAAAGCCGTCCTCCTAAATTATCCCTTATTGGGAATCCAAAACCCAGAGTAGCTCCATACTCGTTGTAACCTTTAACTTTATTATCGGAATTTATCACATTCATATAAGAGTTGCTGTAATTAACACCACCTCTGAATTTGATTCGTTTGAAAAAACTACGGTCGTACGGATCGATCATATATTCAGCGCCAACCGCATATTTCCATCTGTCATTGAACCGGTCGCTCTGGCTTAAACCATCGCCCATATATCCGGAGTATTTCACATCATTCCATTTCTGGTATGTAACATCTGCTCCTATAATAAGTTTATTATCACGATCCAAAGAAAATCCGACTCCGTAAGTTGCCGGTATCCCTGCATCGACCCCATTGTATGTAATAGTATCCGCCGAGACAGCCGTGCCGGAACTAGCCAGCTCGTAATGCAAGTTCTGATAATCCCCTTTTGAGTTAATCTTAGGTGAGAACACGGCA
>JAISES010000511.1 GCA_031263965.1 Prevotella sp.
TTATTAACCAGTTGCGCTTCCACCGAAGGCGTTTTGCCTTCCTCAATGATGATTTTTATACTTCCTTCCATGACTTAAGAGTTTATTACATTATTAATGAGGGTATTTTCATTAAACGAACCATTGTCCGCATGATTTTCAAGGAAATAATCTATCAGGCAAACATAGAAATCGCGTAATGTTTTCGGCCTGTCCTCTCTGCCCGTTGCATCCGAAGCAAAAGCCTGTTTTTCTATACCCGACAATCTGTTCCACACTTTTGCAGTTAGATTTTCCCAAATAACCTCCGATGCCTTGCCGGCAGTTATTTTCAGGGATTTCAGTACACCTTCGACTCTTACTTCTTCCTGTTCAACAGGGTATTGCAGTTTCATATTCAGACTTTTAACACTTCCGGTAAACGTGCCCATTTCATGACTGACCTTTTTATCCGTAATGCGGGCGTAAATCTGCGTCGTATTAATACTGGTGTGCCCCTGCTTATGTAAAGTAAAATATTATGTAAACTGCCTCGTCTGTATAAAGAGCAAAGAGATTATTAATCAACGGATTAATCAGGGAAGTATTGCATAACGACTTTACATAATATCTTTGTATTTTGGTTTAAGTTAATAAAAATACAAAGTATTTATGGAAGGAATTCTATTCTCAGAACTTCGGCAGCGTGTGGAGGCCGTTCTTTGGAAGAAACAGTACAAAGCAGAATGTATCAAAAGGTACACCCACACATGGGAACATGTTCATTCATTTATGGATGAAAAAGGTTTCGAGCTTTATAGCCGTCCTGTTGGCGACTCTTTTTTGAGTAAATGTCATAATGACAAATCCTATGAAAAGTTGACTCACAGACAAAAGGAACGGGTAAGACACGTGGAAGTTTTATCCGGTTATATGGAAACAGGCATGATACCGGGAGGTCATTACCGCTATCGTCCCATATTGTTTGAGGGGAAACTTGGGCAGCCCTTCAACCGTTTTATCGAAGAAGAGAGCAGGACGAAAAAAGCCTCGTCGATAACCAGATACCGGGAACGTATAGAACATCTTTACCTGCATCTTCATAGAGAAAGCAAAACGGTAAGGGAACTGGATATTCCGTGTATGCTTCGTTTTCTGAATCAGCTCAATCAGGATAAAAGTCCTGTTGACAGGAACAGTACCGTCATCACCATCCGGATATTTATGCGATATCTGTGTTCCTGCGGTCTGTTAATCAATAACCGTCCAGAACAGTGGATGAGCATATTGAAATTGAGACAGATATATCAACCCAAAATTCCTTCGGTATATACGCAGGAAGAAGTGGAAGCATTAATATGCGCTGTTGACCGTGGAAATCCGCGGGGCAAACGGGATTATGCCATGATACTTCTTGCGGCAAGATACGGACTGAGAATATCCGATATTATCGGGATGCGGTACTGCAATCTGGACTGGGAGCAGAATCGTATTATTGTATTTCAGCAGAAAACAGGGAAAAAAGTTGTATTTCCGCTGTCGGAAGAAATAGGGAGCGCTGTCATAGATTATTTGCGGTATGGACGCCCGAAAGTTGAACTTCCCTATATCTTCATAACCGCTCATGCGCCATACAGGGAGTTGTCATCCGGTGGCATGAGTATGGCTATAAAAGATTACTTCCGGATTGCAGGCGTAAACTGTACAAACCGGAAGCACGGGCCTCATTCCCTTCGCCACAGCCTGGCAAGCAATCTGCTCAAATCCAACGAAACACTGCCTGTCATATCCGAAATACTTGGACATTCCAGCACGGAAACGATCATGGAATATCTGAGAGTTGATATAAATCTTCTGCGCCGATGCACGCTGGAAGTACCGTTTGTTTCATCTTCTTTTTATAATAATCTGTATGGGAACTAGAATCAAGACATGTAATCATGGCATATATGCTTCGTTAATAGAGAAATATATAGAATACAAGCATTCGCTGGGATTCAAAATGGAAGATGTCGATGAACGCCTGCGCCGGTTTGACACGCTGACCATAGAACGGAAAGAAAGTAAAATCGGCATAAGCAAAGAACTGTTTGATGCGTGGAGTTATCCGTTCCCCGAAGAATCCGGGGTCAACAGATACCACAGAATAAGCCTTTTACGCGGTTTTTCAGCCTGGCTGTAACTTGCCGGATATGATTCATATCTTCCGAAAATGCCCGCTTGCCGTTCGACTTTTACTCCTCATATTTATACAAAGCAGGAGATGGATGCAATATTTCGGGAGTGCGACAAACTGTTTGTCCGCCGCAAATACATGTATTCTCCGGCCTGTGTGATGCCGGCTCTTGTAAGAACCCTGTACGCAACGGGGATACGCATCGGAGAGGCTATTAAGTTGAGACACCGGGATGTTGACCTTGATTCGGGGTATCTGGTATTGCGTGAATGTAAAAACGGGCGTGACAGGATGGTACCCTTTTCGCTATCTTTGAAGGAAGTGTTAAAGGATTACGTTTTGTACAAGCAATCCCAAATGTCCGGCACAGAGCCTGAAGACTGTTTTTTCACTGCTCCCGACGGAAGACCCTGTAATACGGGAACTGTCTATGAGATTTTCCGTACCGTACTCTTCCGTGCGGGGATATCTCACGGCGGACGAAGCAGGGGTCCCCTGTTACACGACCTCAGACATACATTCTGTGTGAATGCTTTGGTCAAAATGTCCGAAGCAGGAAACGATCTCTATTACTCTCTGCCTGTAATCATGACATATATGGGGCATCAGTCCGTAGAAGCAACCAACCGGTATGTAAGGCTTACGGCAGAGATGTATCCCTGTCTTCTCATGAAGGTGGATGAAGCTTATAAATATATTTTCCCAGATATGGGTATTGAAATCGAAAACAAAGCCGGCGAATTATGAAACCAACAGATTTTTCCAAATATCTGACACAGTATCTGCCGGTTGAATGTGGTGTTTCTCAGAATACCGTACAGGCTTACAGCCAGACTTTCATGATTTTCCTCAAATATATGAGCGAAGAGGAATGTATTAAGGCGGAAAACCTGACGCTGCAGGATATTACCAAACAAAGGGTAACAGGATTTCTTGACTGGCTGGAAAAAGAACGTCGGTGCGGAGTATCTACCCGTAACGCAAGGCTTGCTACTCTGCATTCTTTCTTCCGTTTCATACAATACAGAGATTTAAACGGTTTGATTCGGTGGCAGGAAATTTTATCCGTCCGCTTCAAAAAATCGTATTCGCCGGAAATGGCTTACCTGACTGTTGAAGGATTGAAACTCCTTCTCAAACAACCGGATATAACTGCAAGGTATGGCAGGAGAGACCTTGCGCTTCTCGGACTGTTGTATGACAGTGGCGCCAGAGTACAGGAGTTGATAAATATCACTCCCGCAGACCTGCGTTTTGATGAAATTGCCACTGTACGGCTACAGGGAAAGGGTAGAAAAGTCAGGATAGTGCCTCTGTCTTCGACTCAGGTGCAGAATCTTAAACGTTACATGACAGAAAATGGACTGTTTGAATCTCAAAATGCGGCGCATCCGATTTTTACCAATCCTCAAAACAACCGTTTATCAAGGGTTGCCGTCTTGAACATCGTGAAAAAGTATGCAGAGACAGCAAGAAAAAGCAGCCCGGATTTAATCCCCGACAAAATCAGTTGTCACACTTTCCGTCATTCAAAAGCAATGCACATGCTTGAGGCTGACATTAACCTGATTTATATCAGAGATTTTCTCGGACATGTCTCAACAACTACTACAGAGGTATATGCAAGAGCAAGTTCTAAAAAGAAAGCGGACGCGCTTCAAAAATTGAATCCTTCTATTGTGCCCAATGAAAAAACTTCGTGGCATAAAGACGGTCAATTAGTACCTTAACTTAAAAGTTTGCAACAAAATAGTAATTTATTGTGTAAGGTTTTTATTCAAAAGGTACGTTTTAGCTCGTAGATAAAATGTGCTTTTGAATATGTTGCGACGTGCATCTCCGATTATTTATGCGATTTATTTTACATAATATATTGTGAATCAAAATTTTATTGTTGTCCACAGCTAGGTTATGGTGGAAATTTTTACGGACCGGGTAGTAATGACCAATCCCGGCCCACCATTGAACGACATCAACCGGTTCATCGACCTGCCGCCACATTCCCGCAATGAAGATTTGGCGCAATCGCTGTTGCTGCTGAATATCTGCGAGCGCAGGGGCAGCGGAGTGGACAGAGCCATAGAAGCGTTGGAGGCAGCCCTGATGCCTCCACACAAATTTACCAAAGGTGATTTTTTTACGAGCGTATTTATTTATGATGCATAAAAACTGTCGGCGATGAGCCGACAGGACAAAATCCGTGCTTGCTACCAGCATTGCTGCCTTCTTCACGAAGACAATAAGGTAATGACCAATCAATCGGTGCGGGAACGGTTTGAGATTGACAAAAAAAACTATTCCAGTGCATCACGTATCATAGCTGATTCAGTAGCCGCCGGTTTGATTAAGGCAGCGATGCCCGAAAACGAATCGCGTAAGCTGGCAAGTTATTTACCTTTCTATGCATAGTTTTATGTGATTGAACTTTTCTCAATTCTGATTTTGCAGTCATTTTCTCTCACTCCTTCTTAATCAAGTGTTGCAAGTCCGGATCTTCAGCAATCCGCCTCAATTCATCTGCAACAATCTGTTTCACATCCGCTTTGATTTGGTTGTAATTGTGTTCGATAACCTGCTGCATCACGTCGTTTCCC
>JAISES010000096.1 GCA_031263965.1 Prevotella sp.
AACGTTACGCCGGTAACGTTCCAAGGTTTGTGCTTCTGATGGGGACAAGTTTATTTGCATTGAGCAAAAATAGAAATTTTCCCTGACTTTTTCGCAATCCAGTTACTTTTGAGTATAATATTCACACCCAGTCTATTCATTACGCCTGCACCGGAAGATGTATTGCCGTCGGAAAATTATATTTCCGGCACCTCTCCGATGAGATAGAGATCACATTGGAGGATTTAGGCAATTTAAAATTGGAGGAATATGATAAGCTGTGCGGGGTAGAGCGCAAAGTTTATCCGGACAGCAAAATGGAACGCAAAGGAATGAAATACAATAACAAACAAATTAAAACAAATAAATATGAAAGTTAAAATTATTAATGAATCAAAACATCAACTTCCTGAATATGCGACAAAAATGTCGGCAGGCATGGACCTGCGTGCAAATATTTCAGAATCAATCATATTGAAGCCTATGGAGCGGAAACTGATCCCGACCGGACTCTTCATCCAGCTGCCGCAAGGATATGAAGCGCAGGTAAGACCAAGAAGCGGACTGGCAATCAAAAAAGGGATAACAGTCCTGAACTCTCCGGGCACGATCGATGCGGATTATCGCGGCGAGATCGGTGTTATCCTGATCAATCTTTCTTCCGTGGATTTTATTGTTGAGGATGGGGAACGGATCGCACAAATGGTCATCGCCGGATATGTTCAGGCTCAATGGATAGAAGTTGAAGAGCTTCAGTCGTCAGAGCGTGGATCAGGCGGTTTCGGGTCATCGGGGGTTAAGTAATCAAATAAAACAGATAAATATGGAAACAGATAACCAAATCGCACTCGCAAAAACAAGCGCAGAGAACGAAATTGAAACCTACTTTCAAAAGGTTTTAGAGTTAAAACGATCCGGCGAAGAATTTCCGGTTGACCTGGATGAGGTATGGCCGCTGGTGTATCCAAGAAAGGATCATGCAGTGAGAGATCTAAAAGAAAATTTTATCCAAGATATTGATTATCAAGTTCTCCCCAAAAATGGGGAGCAAACAGGACGGGGTGGACATAATAAAATGATCTACAAACTTACAGTTTCCTGTATGGAATATTTTATCGCCAGGAAAGTTCGCCCTGTATTTGAAGTGTATCGAAAAGTATTTCATGTAAAAGTGGGGCTTGTTTATCAAATTCCCCAATCTTTTTCAGAAGCCCTTATGCTTGCCGCTCAACAGGCCGCACAATTGGAATTGCAGCAAAAGCAATTAAATGAAGCTGCGCCAAAAGTAGAATACCACGACCAGGTTCTACAATCAACAAGTCTGATACCAACAGGTCAAATAGCTAAAGAATTAGGTATGTCTGCTGTGGAGCTGAACCGTAAACTAAGTGAAATGAAGGTGATTTACAAATTCGCCGGAACGTGGGTGCTGTTCCGGAAATATCACAAACAGGAATACACCGGTACGAAAACGTATTGTTATATAGACAAGAACGGTGATAAACAGACGAATATGCGAACCCTCTGGACGGAAAAGGGGCGAAAATTCATTCACGGATTAATGAAAGGATAAAACAACCCCGAATACGGCAACCTGTATAAAATTGTGCAGGTTGCTTTTATGTAAAATAAACTAATTATAAAAATATGGAAAAATATCAAAATACAATGGAACTTAATTATTCATTTACAATAGAAACAAAAGATGTCTTGTCGGATATGATAAAAAAATATAATAAATCATATCGTGCCGGAAGTCCTCAGATACCTGATATCGAATATGATCTGTTGGTTGGGAAATTAAAGGAGATCGATCCGGACAATGAATGGTTTGACCATATTGAGCCTGTGGTGATTTCAGCGAAACGTAAAGTTTCGCTCCCGATACCGATGAAATCCTTAAATAAGGCTAAAGATATGGCTGACCTTATTAAATGGTACCGTTCCCTTGCTCTTACTGAAAATTCAGAAGTAATCTATATGCCTAAGTTTGACGGGCTTTCCCTGTTGCACGATGAAATAAGGGGTAAGGCTTATTCCCGCGGGGGAATAGAAAACGAAGGGCAGGATTGCTCCGGACATTTTAAAAATGCAGGGTTTCTCTCAGGCAAAGGCGACACACAGTTTACGTATGGCGAGTTCCTTTTCAGCAATGCCGCCTGGAATACGCGTTTTAAAGGGAAATCGTCTATCCATTCCGGAGAGCCGTTCAAGTCTCCACGGAATACCGCGGCGGGATTGTTAAACAGGGATGAACCGTCCCCATATTTACAATACGCATCGTTTTATCGTTTTGGCATCGATGACGCTTCATTAAATAATTACCGGACATACGAGGAAGTGCTGAGCGCTCTCTGTAAACAGTACAACCAGGAACCCCTGTATAAAAAAACAACAGTCAGGGATTTGAATGATACCAACCTGATGGAAGCATTTAATGAATGGGGGAAAATATATCCGGTTGACGGTATTGTAATATATATCAACGACCTGACAATCTGGGACATCCTTGGCCGCCATCAGACCACCGGAAACCCCTTATATGCCATAGCCTATAAACATCCTGATTTTACCGGGGTGTTCGAGACCACAGTAAAGGATATTTCCTGGAAAATCAGTAAATCCGGAGCGTTAAAGCCTGTGGTGAATATAGAAACCGTCGATACCGGCGATTGCAGTATGGAAAACCCGACAGGTTATAATGCCGGTTGGATCGAGGATATGGGGATCGCCAGAGGAGCGGAGATCCTTGTGACAAGATCGGGCGGGGTAATCCCTAAAATCCTGAAAACTTTGATACCGGCAACAAAAAATGAACTGGAGTCGCTTTGGGATGAGCTTGCCGGATGTCCTCATTGCGGTTCGCCGACGGCATGGAATAGTTCTTATGTGGAGTTATGTTGCACCAACCCCGGATGTTCCGGACGCCAACTGGCGAAGATCGTTTTCTTCTTTATGACATGCGGAACAGAAAACCTGGGGGAAGAAACGTTTAACAAACTGTTTAACGCAGGATTCACGACAATAAGGCGTATCCTGGACATCACTTTTGAAGAACTGGTTAAAATAGAAGGCTTTGGCGAATCGATAGCTAATCTTATCCTGGAAAACAATACAAGGATATTGAAAGGTTTGGATATGGCGACGTTAATGCATGCCAGCGATTGCTTTGAAGGGATCGGAAAAGTAAAAGCGCAGAAGATACTGGATGATATGGACGATGAGTCATTATGTTCATTTTACCAGAGGTGGTTTGTCACGCAATCATTAACGGAAGAGTTCCTGGAAAAACAGTCGAAAACGATGCAATCGTTCTATAAAGGTATTCAGCCATTTTACAGGTTTATCGTAGATAACAGGATACCGGTATTGCCTCCTGCAAAAAAGGAAGAGAATTCCAACGGCAAGTGTGCCGGTATGGCTGTTTGCTTTTCCGGCGTACGCGACAGCGAACTGGAAGCAAAAATAATCAGTGAAGG
>JAISES010000010.1 GCA_031263965.1 Prevotella sp.
TAAACAGTTTCTAAAATACTGATTATTAACACTTCATTAGAAAAGATATTTTTTCGGGTTTGCCCTACTCAAAAATTACCTTATACGATTAATTTCTGATTTTCTATACGGGAAACGAATATATCAACTATCTTTACAGGCCATTATTACCAAACACCCGACAATAATTAAAACATATGGTACATAGTTAATTATTCAACTGAATGATAGAACAAATAATTATTTTAGAACACATCGACCCTGTCGTATTTTTCGGGATAAACAATTCAAATATTCAATTACTTAAAACGCTTTTTCCAAGAGTGCGGATAGTTGCGCGCGGCAA
Organism: Prevotella sp.; assembly: GCA_031263965.1. Lineage (GTDB taxonomy): Bacteria > Bacteroidota > Bacteroidia > Bacteroidales > Dysgonomonadaceae > Dysgonomonas. The sequence continues at coordinate 326 of JAISES010000010.1, forward strand.
TGCCATTAAAGCTATAGGTAATGCCGAAGATATATCTTCATTCGAGGAAAAGATAAGAGAACTCGAACAATTTTCGGCCGACCGCAACAAGCTTACACCGGAAAATATTCTGGATATTGTAAAGGGGAAATTACCCAATGTAGTGAAACAGGACAACCTTATTATATATGGCATCAACGGGAAGCCTATTTTTGCGCGTACTCCCAACCAGCAAAAGTTTGTAGATAGTTTTTACGAAAACGATATGGTGTTCGGCATCGGCCCTGCCGGATCGGGTAAAACCTATACGGCTATTGCTCTTGCGGTGAAAGCGTTAAAGAATAAGGAGATAAAAAAGATTATCCTCAGCCGCCCCGCAGTAGAAGCAGGCGAAAAGCTTGGATTTTTGCCCGGAGACATGAAGGATAAAATTGATCCGTATTTGCAGCCTTTATACGACGCGCTGGAAGACATGATCGCTCCCGCTAAACTGAAAGATTATATCGAAAACAAGACAATACAGATAGCCCCTCTTGCTTTTATGCGCGGACGGACACTCAACGATGCCGTCATAATACTTGATGAAGCCCAGAATACAAGCGTACATCAAATAAAAATGTTTTTGACACGCTTGGGAATGAATGCAAAAATGATCATCACGGGGGATATTACGCAAATAGATCTGCCCCCATCGCAGCTATCGGGGTTGAAGCATGCATTGCGCGTACTGAAGGGTGTAAAAGGAATCGGGCATATTGAATTCGACAAGGCTGATATTGTTCGCCATAAGCTGGTACAACGGATTGTAGAAGCTTATGAGAAAGAAGATAAAAGGGTGAAAAAATTGGAATTACCACCTGAAGAAACATCCGAAAAGTAAAGAGGAGGGTGTATCAAAAGTAATTTTCACTTTCTTTTTGTCATCCTGAACAGAGTGAAGGATCTCTTCTTGCCGGATTAGATTCTTCGTTTCACTCAGAATGACAAAGAGGGTAACACTTTGATAGTGTAGTTTTACTTTTGACACACCCTCTTTCTTATGCTGGCGGCAGGATTACATAATTCCTTTTTCCCTGAGCTTCAATTGCCACTTCCATGCGGAAGCCATTGTATCTTCGATATTTTCTGTTGCTGTCCAGCCCAATACGGTATTAGCATGTTTTGGTTCAGCCCAGATTTTCTCGATATCACCTTCGCGACGACCTACAATTTTGTAATTCAGTTTGGTTCCCGATACCTTCTCGAAAACTTCGATCAGTTCAAGTACCGATACCCCTCGTCCTGTGCCCAGATTAAATATTTCAACCTTATCCCGTGATTTATCTTCAAGCATGCGGTCGATGGCAACCACGTGAGCCTTTGCCAGGTCTACTACATTGATAAAGTCGCGGATACATGAACCGTCAGGAGTATTGTAATCGTCTCCGAAAACACTCAGTTGCTGACGTATACCCATAGCTGTCTGCGTGATATAAGGCACCAGGTTTTGAGGCACCCCATTGGGCAGCTCTCCGATTTCCGCGGAAGGATGCGCCCCCACGGGATTGAAATAACGAAGAATGATGCTTTTGACAGGCGCGCCCGAACGCACAACATCATGTATGACCTCTTCATTGATTTGCTTTGTGTTTCCGTACGGAGATTCAGCCGGTTTAATCGGAGCGCTCTCGTCTATCGGGTTCTTGTCAGGCTCGCCATAAACGGTACATGACGAAGAGAATACGATATTTTTCACGCCGGACTCAGGCATTAAGTCAAGCAAATTAATCAGCGAATTCAGATTGTTCCGGTAGTAAAGTAAAGGTTTTTGTACAGACTCTCCCACAGCCTTACTTGCTGCAAAGTGAATAATCCCCTTGATGTCGGGATGGACAGCAAACAGTTTTTTCAGTCCGTCAAAGTCATTACAGTCCAATTTTTCGAAAACCGGACGAATACCTGTGATACGTTCAATTCCATCAATGGAGTCGGCTGTCGAATTTGATAAGTTGTCGATAATAACCACGGAATATCCGGCATTTTGCAGTTCCACGACTGTATGAGAACCAATGTAGCCGGCGCCTCCCGTTACTAATATTTTCCCTTTCATTTTAAGTGATTTTAGATTAAGCAGCAAAGATACGAAATCAAGCTAAAAGCATGACCTAAATATTATATCTTTTTAAAGAAATGAAGGTGTGTCAAAAGTCCTTTCCTTGCAAATAAGTACTCAATAAAAATTAATACAACATACTCTCTGTCATCCTGAGGAACGAAGGATCCCGTTTCTCCAAAACAAAATATACACGAGATGCTTCCTTCCGTCAGCATGACAAAAACGAAAATAATGTCGCGTTAAATTGTTTTCATTACTTATTTCAATTACTCATGTTACGCAAGACCGGAACAAATCCATAAAAAACAGTATTGTTCCATATTATTTTTTCTGCGCGCAATCGAAGATTGCTTGCTCTTAACTTTTTGCTTGACCAAAAAGTTACAAAAAGTCAAGGCTGTACCGGATAGCCGACCCACAATCAGCTTGCCGGCTAAACAAAATAAACTCGCATCTGCGATGCTCAGACAGAATTTTGTTTTTAACGCCCGCTTCGCTGTGTGGGTACCCCGTCTATCCGCTAAGGCCGTCAGGCTGACGCAAGACAAGAACAACAAAAGCGATATGCCTGTGGTG
>JAISES010000154.1 GCA_031263965.1 Prevotella sp.
GGACGAAATGGTCCGCATCACCTGGTAAGAACTCATAAAAACTATCACAAAATGGCTCGGAAAAAGAAGGACTTACCTTTGATAGAAAATGTAGTGATTACCGGCATTGCTGCGGAAGGAAAAGCAATAGCAAAAATAGACGATATGGTAGTGTTTATACCATATGTCGTGCCCGGCGACATCATCGATTTGCAGATAACACGAAAAAAAAACAGTTATGCAGAGGGGAGGCCGGTTCGCTTTGTATCTTATTCTCCGGATCGTACGGAAGCATTTTGTGAGCATTTTGGCATCTGTGGCGGGTGTAAATGGCAAATATTACCCTATGCCGAGCAACTGAAATATAAACAAAAGCAGGTAACGGATAATCTTGCCCGTATCGGTAAAATAGAATTGCCCGAAATACAACCTATACTTGGTTCAGCCAAAACAGAGTTCTATCGCAACAAGCTTGAGTTTACATTCTCAAATAAAAAATGGCTGACTCAGGAGCAGATTAATTCGAACGAAAGTTTTGATAATATGAATGCTCTTGGTTTTCATATTCCCGGTATGTTCGACAAAGTACTCGATATCGACAAATGTTGGTTGCAGGACGATGTCTCGAACAAGATACGCAATTTTGTACGTGAATATTGTATCGGTAAAGAATATACATTCTTCGATCTTCGGAATAAGGGTGGTTTGATGCGGAATATTATAATCCGCACTTCCACTACCGGAGAGTTGATGGTGATAGTCGTCTTTTACGAAGCCAATAGAACAAAACGCGAAGATTTGCTGGACGCTGTTGCTGACAAATTTCCTGAAATTACCTCTTTGCTTTATATCATAAATGAAAAGGCGAACGATACTATTACCGACCAGATAGTACTGAGATGGAAAGGAAATGATTTCATTTACGAGGAAATGGAAGGGTTGAAGTTCAAGATAGGTCCGAAATCATTTTACCAGACCAACAGCGAACAGGCTTATGAACTATATAAAGTAGCTCGCGATTTTGCGGAGCTTACAGGTGATGAACTGGTCTACGACCTGTATACAGGTACGGGTACGATAGCCAATTTTATTGCCCGTCAGGCTAAGAAAGTCATCGGTATAGAGTATGTGAAAGATGCGATTGATGATGCGGTATACAACTCTGAAAACAACAAAATAGAGAATACGCTGTTTTTTGCAGGAGATATGAAGGATATACTTACTCAGGGTTTTATCGATGAATATGGGCGTCCCGACGTAATTATTACCGATCCTCCGCGTGCAGGCATGCACGAAGATGTAGTGAATACTATCTTGTTTGCCGAACCTGAAAAAATAGTATATGTGAGTTGCAACCCTGCAACTCAGGCTCGTGACCTTGCTTTGCTGGACAAAAAATATAAAGTAGCCAAGGTACAGCCGGTGGATATGTTCCCTCATACCCATCATGTGGAAAATGTGGTATTGCTGGTAAAGAAATAAACGCTATTTCTTCCAAATCAGTGTCAATCCGTCGCGGACAGGCAGAATAACTTTTTCTACCCTGCCATCTTTGGCTATCATTTCGTTGAATTTCTGTATGCCGAGAGTTTGCTTATCGGACGGTTTTGGCGTTTCCAGTACATGACCGTCCCACAATGTATTATCCGCTATGATCAATCCTCCCTGGCGAACTTTATTAAAGATAAGATCATAATATTCGATGTAGTGCCGCTTATTTGCATCGATAAAAACGAGGTCGAATACACGATCCAGAGAGGGGATAATCTTTTGTGCATCGCCAATATGCAAATGTATTTTGTCTTTCAATTTTGTCTTATGAAGATACCTGAGGATAAAATCTTCAAGCTCATCGTTTATCTCTATGGTATGGATCTCTGCATCATCTGCAGCTCCTTCTGCAAGGCATAGTGTAGCATATGCGGTATAAGTTCCTATTTCGAGAATATATTTCGGTTGCATCATACGGCAGAACATTTTCAGCATCCGTCCCTGCAAATGTCCCGAAAGCATCCGTGGTTTCAACAGGTTTACATGGGCATCCCTGTTCAATTGTTGCAGAAGTTCCCCTTCGGCATCGATATGTGAAAGTATATAATCTTCTATGGCTTGATCTTTATCCAGTGACATTATTTTTCTTACAAATATACAACATGTGATTTTTACCTATATAAATTCTAGTTCAATATTTCACATTTCAAGGTTTTGTATATCAATAAAATACAATTGTGATTTGTGAAATTATTTATTGTAAACTATATAAGGACATGACAAAAAATGTTATGTTGTCCTTACAGGACGCCGGTCCAAGGTTGTACTCAATTACCCAAGGTGTTGCCTTGGGCTATAAGATTTAACCCTTTCAGGGTTTCAGGCTGAAAGCCTGATATATCAAAGCCCGTGGCAACGCCCCGGGTAAGGATAACATTATGGAAACAACGCCCTTTCAGGGCAACATATTGTTGATAATAATACGGTTACATTTTTTTGTCATGTACTTAGGATTTTTACAATAAAATACCGGATTGCTTCGGGCCAACCCTCGCAATGACGAAAACAAATACTGAATGTCATTGCGAACGTAGTGAAGCAATCCAGAGGAATAAATAATTGCTTTTACTGTTTCACTTCCACCCATTTTCCGGTTGTCCGGCTTTGTTCGCTCGGTTCGTACATGGCTTCGCTGGCAACGGCAGGCAAGTAGAACTTACCGCAGTACGCAGCTTGCAGCCTTACGCGGAACGACATCGAATAACCTGTACCTATATTGAAGTAGGTATAAACCCTGTCGTCGCGTATATCCTGATAGTTATACGAGCCTGCTGTGCGGGTATCGGCTTCGTTATACAACCGTTGATTGAAAATCTCCCATCCCGATGCAAATATCTGGTTCAGTGTCATATCGGTCATGTACTGTCCCGAAACGTTCTGTACGATCACATTGGCGTAGAATTCTGTTCCCTGTTTCAGTGAAGTAACATCTATCTCTTTGCCATTCTCGTCTACATAACGTACGTATAAGTGTACTCCATTATTTACGGCAGGCGAATTATCTACCAGTGGTTGTGTACGACCCAGCAGGCGAACATAAATATCGCCTTGACCTTTATTTCGGAGGGTAATATTTACTTTATCCTGTGGTTTCAGTTGTATCTCCTGGAATACATCGCCCGAATTGTTGGCCTTTTGAGGTGTGCCGTCCAATGACCAATCGAAAGATATGACGCCCTTACCCATCTTTTCGGCAAGTTTTGCCATAGAATACAGTCCAAAAGCGGCTGTCTGCGTCGAGATGTAATTTTCGCTCAGGCTTTCGGATACTTTGAACGAAAGTTTCAGCGCTTTCTCGGTCTTGCCCAGCAGCAGGTAAGTCTCCATAATCATCGCCATATCGCGGGACGAACTGCCGAATGTATTGTTGTTGAACGAATAACGGTCAATCTGATCGTCTGCGTTATTAGTCAATTGCGTTGCGGCATCTTTCTTTCCTGCTACTGCATAAGCTGCCGCCAGTCTCCAACGGGCCTGCACATTCAGTCCTGCCATCTCTTTCAGGCGGTTCATTGCTCCCAGTTCAGGCTCTTCGGCCAGAGCGAGAGTGTATAGGCGGTATGCCTGTTGCAGGTCGTACATTGAATAGCTATAGTACGAATTGTAGATATTGGCGCGGTTCCAAGTCTGGGCAGTCTTTTTCTGGAACTGCTTCCACTTGTTCAGTACCGATGCCGACACATCCCATCCGGCGCGCTTGGCTTCCACAAGGAAGTGTCCGGCATAGCTGGTCACCCATTCATTCGGATAGCGGTCGCCCGGCCAGTAAGCGATACCTCCGTCCCCCAACTGACGTGAGGAGATGATCTGTATAGCCTCTTTGATAAATTCGCCCATTTTTTCTTTTTCCTTGTCGGTAAACGGACGGAACTTGTCGACGTACAACAGCGGGAATCCTTTCGATGTTACCTGTTCCGAGCATCCGTGCGGATAATAGCGCAGATATTCGAGGTTCTTGTTGAGGTTCACGCCCGGCATACGGGAGATTTCCAGCTTAGCCCAGTCTCCGTCTTTTATATCGTCGAATGTCAGGCTCAGGTGGGCTGTATCGTTCGGCGAAACGAATGCTTCGGACGCCATCAGTATAGGCGGATTAGGGTTGCGGATTTCTATATCGATAGTTTCGGTAGCCGATTCGCCACCTCCGTTGGCTTTGATAACAACTTTTTCATATCCGGTTTTCTTCCCTGCTTTCACTTTAAAGTAAACCATCTTGTCGCCCGTGCCGGTAAATGCCACCGACTTGGATGTGCCGTCGGTAAACTGGAACAGGCCGTTGGATTGTACTGTTACGTTTACATTTTTTACTTTTTTGTCCATGGCAAATACATTGACCGGAAGTAGTATTTCCTCGTCAGGTCCTGCTACACGCGGCAGGGTAGATAATATCATCAGCGGATTTCGTACGGGAACGGCTTTTTCTGCATTGCCATACGCGCCCTTTTTATTTCCGGCAACAATCATCACGCGTACCGAACCGAAATAGGATGGTAAGGTGATCTTGTGATTATCTGTCTTGCCTGCCCCCAAAGTGAATGGCCCTATATATTTTACTACCGGTTTGAAGCGGCTCATAGCGCTGTTTGCAGGTTTCAGGGCCTCGTCGCCTCCGATACTCAGCAGAGGGCCGAGTTTGCCGCTTTCGGCTCCCACTACCATGTCGAACATATCCCATGTGCGTACACCCAGCGCCTGGCGGGCATAAAAATCGGCCCATGCATTCGGTGTTTTAAACGCTGTCAGATCGAGAAGGCCTTCATCGACAATAGCTAATGTGTAAGTCATTTCCTTCTTGTCTTTTTCGGAAACAGCTACGCTAAATTCTTTCTCAGGGCGAAGTTCATCCGGCATTTTTATAACAGGGGTCAGTTTTGTCTCCGGATTCTCTACATTTACATTCAACACGCCATACATGCGGATAGGCAAATCATTGTCTTTCTGTGCATGCGGTTGAAGCTGGCTCGCAAATATATAGAAGTTAGGAGCCATGTCCTCTTTTACCTTAAATGTATATTTTGTATCCTCTTCAGCGCTGGTTTTCACCCATTCTTTTGCAATAATGCGCGAACCGTCCTCGATGGAAACAAGAGTGCGTCCTTCCGAACTTTTCGGCAAAATCACAGTGACCGACTCGCCTACTTTGTATGATTGCTTATCGGTAGTGAATGAAAGCATGGTTAATCCGCTCGGATCTTCTTTTTCGGATCGTCCACGCCATGAAGGCCAGTCCACATAAAGGATTTTACCCGAAATATGTCCGCCTTGTTCATCTTTTACCATTACCAGGTAACGACCCCAATCAGGATAATCGACCCGGAATTTGACAGTGGCTTTTCCTCCCGATGTGGATACCGTTTTATCTAAAATAACTTTTGTAGAAGTATTATTAATGTACGACGATAGATTGTCGTTAGAGTTCCACCACCATCGCCAACTGATCTTGTATATCTTCACGTTCAGGTTCGAACGGTTTATTGGTTTTCCCTGAGGTGTAAGCGTTACAATGTCGAGTATATTATCCTTATCGGTTTCCAGCCAACTGTAATCATTCTCCGCCGGAGATTTTACACCTACATAAGCAGGGAAAGGAGAATAGGCTGCCGTTTGCGAATAAATACTGGCATCACCTCCCGATTCGAATACCCGCGATACAATGTTGGCGCGGAGCATCCCCGGCGCACTTGCCGCCTGAGGCAGGTTCGCTTTAACTGTAGCATTACCCGAGACATCGAGGCTTCCATCGAATACGGTATAGGTATCGGATGAGAAATTAGATGCCGGATTGTTGAACGTATATTTTTCGTATCCGCCGAATGGAGTGGATGCTCTGCTCAAAGTCATTTCCACTTTGGCTTTTAAATTGCTTGCCGGAGCGCCGTGCAGCCATTGGGATGATAAGCCGGCAGTAAATGAACCTGAACCGGCATCGATCATTTCTCCTGCATCGAGACGGACTTTCAGCCGGTTTGGCTTAACTGTTTCTATCTTCAGTGTTTTGGCGAAAGTTACTCCGCCTACTTTTACCCGTGCCTGCCAGTTTCCTGTTATTGCACTGGAACCGGTTGCCATGCGGAAGGCATAGAATCCGTCTTTACCCGACGTGGAAACATAACGTTGAGCCATTTGGCCACGCGGATTATATAGTTCGAGTGAAACAGGATGGTCTTTTGGCAAAGTCTGGTTCTTATCTTCGAGTATGAACGTTACAAAAATGGAATCGCCCGGACGCCACACGCCACGCTCGCCATAGATATATCCTTTCAGCCCTTTTTCTATTTCTTTACCGCTAACATCAAAGTTGCTCAAAGATAAAGACAGGTTGGATGTGACTTTCAGATAACCTTTTTCCTTACCGTTCGTTACTATTACTGCAAATGGCACACCGCCTTTGTATCCGATGTCTGCAAAGCCGTCGCCATCCGCTTTGCCACTGCCGATGCGCTGCATCTGGTAGTTGTATACATCTACGGTGGCGCCGGATACCGGTTTGGTGGTCAATATATCGGTAAGGGCGACGAACATCGTCTTTTCAGAGCCTAGCTTGGCTGTTATACCAATATTGGATGCCAGTACCACACAAAATGACGACTTGTTCATATAGAAAGAGCCATCGCACGGATTGCCGCGTTCCTGCCAATCGTAATCGTCCCAGTCCCAGTCGTTTGAATAATAATATCCGGGTGTATCCCATTGGGTCATATCTTCGTCGGAGACCTGATTGTCGAAGCGTTCCAGCTCGGCTCCCTGCGGTATTTGCGGAACGACTCCTTCGCAAGGGTAAAGGGAGTATTCTTTTTTCATGGTGAACTCTACGCGATAAACAGAACCCGGGTCTTGTTTGATCAATGTAGCCAGATCGAGCGAAAAGGTATTCCATTCGTCCAGTTTTATCGTCGGGTCTTCATCCAGGCGTATGCGCTTTTTGAGGATAAGCCGCCCAAAACGTTTGAGTTCGCTGCTTTCGCCGAAATCGTTGGCTTGCAAATATCCCAGAATATTATTTTCGTATATTTTTACCACCTTTACGTCTACCGCCCACAGGTTTACAGCCTCGAACGGGACAGTCAGATGTTGCGAGTTAGGCAATATATTGCCGGAATTGGTAATTTTAACATCCGGTTTGTCCTTTTCATAATTTACACTGTATGTATAATCTTCTTTGAGAGGCCTGTTTTCAAAATTCTTCAGTTCTTTGAATATCTGTAGATTGACGCTTGTTCCACGGGTGGTTTTATCCAGATATATCCGGAGTACATTTTTTTGTATATCGTATGAATAACTCTCGATATTTCCAGGTTTGATCAGCCCCAGTATATTCTGATTCAGGGATAACGGATCGTTAAAGGTAACGCGGATACATTCCTGCGGGATATATTCCACGTCTACGCCTACCACTTCAAAGTGGTTGATACCAGGTAACGAAAATTTTATATCGTCATTCCTTTTGGCTTTTATAGCCGAACCGTCTATATGCAGGGTATATTCTATTTCCGGTTTGTCACGGTAAATACTGTCTATAACAAGATTGTAACGACCTTTTGTTTCGGTTGGGATTATCTTTATTTTCGCGTCTTTGGCCTTGCTTCCTCCCGAAAGAGACAGCATCTTTTGCAGGTCTTCGGGCGAAGCCTCGTCAGCCAGGGTGATCGTTCCCCGTACAGTATTCCACGTCAGATCGTTGTCTTTCATTTGAGTGTAAGGTTGCAGGCTTACATTGAAATTTTGCTCCGGAACGTGGAAGAAAAAGTAAAATTTACTGAAGTCTTTATCTACCTGGAGCACCTTGTCCAGCTTGAACCAGGCATCATATTTCTCTCCCTGTTTCAATTCTCCGGGTTCGGGTACAAACTTGATGGTACGCGACCCCGTCCAGTAAGCTTTCCCTTTTACCGAAGGGGAGAATTCAAAGAGATCCTGATCGACTTCTTTGTTAAGTTCTACCGATGGGATGTCTTGTGTCAGTTCAATTTGAATTTCAGACGATGATGATACCTTACCGTATGTAAATGCGGCAATATACCTGGCAAATTCAGGATTGATTTCTTTGTTGCCTTTACTCTTACATGAGTTTAATACGAGGAGGCCGATTAGTATAAAGATACTGAAAAATAGATACTTTCTCATAAATTGGTGATTTTGTATAGCTAGTATACAAATATATAAAGTTTATTTAATATAAAATGATTCTGATAGGTATAATATTATGGATTAAATGAAATATAGAAGTTATCGTGACTTTTTAATATTTGCTACTGTTTTTTGTAAATGTCCTCTTTGTCATTTTGAACGGAGTGAATTGCAAATCGCTAAAGCGAAGGCGAAGCAAAATCTCCTGAAAACCAAGAGCCTTCGTTCCTCAGGATGACAAAAGAGCTGAATTATAAAAAGTCAAGATTACTTCATAGTCAAATGTATCGAAGAAATGAAATTTTCTTTATAATAGAGAATTACTTACCGATATAATCTTCCAGCGCTTTTACATATTCATCGAAAGCCTCTATCCCGTCAAGTGTGATCTTGCATACGGTACGCGGTTTTTTTCCATCAATAAACTTTCTGACGTTTATATATCCCGCTTCGCTCAGTTTTTCGATTTGCACACTCAGGTTTCCTGCCGTTGCGCCTGTCTTTTCGCGAATAAAAACAAAGTCGGCTTCTTCTACGGACAATAGCAACGAGACTATTGCCAGTCGTAGTTGAGAATGCAGTAATGGATCAAGATCTTTAAACATTTTCCTCCGCTTTTTTATTTGCAATATGCCCCGGTATACATAATCCGAGTATGGCACATATCCCTAAGACAATGAATTGGAGAGCTCCTGCATGAAGAAGATAACAGGCAACACAAGCCAAGGCTCCACCCCAAAAGATAAACGCTCCGTATAAATAAGGACTGAAGCGGAAAGCCACCGATGTTGCATACTGTGCGACGCCCATCATGGTAAGGATAACGGGAGTGATGAGGATGCCCAGATAGCTCGAATTTATAGCATATGCCGTACCGTAAACAGATATAAGCAAAATACCTGTCGATATGGCGAATGCGTTCCATACGCCGGATACTATTTTGCCAATATGGGTCTTTACTCTTGTTTGCTTTTTGTGCTTTTTGTCAATAATGCCCGAAATAATCATCATGGGAATCATAACCAACCATATCCAGTATGACTGATGAGGATTTTCCAGTATTTGTATTAGTGTAAAATTAGCAAAAGCTGTTGCTGCAACTACATAGCCGCAGAATATACCGGAGTTGCTACTCCCTTTCTGAAAGTTATTCCGGGCCTGGTTAATCATCTCGTTGATCAGTTTCAGGCTATCTTGTTCCGAGAAATTCTTTTCCATTTGTTTAAAAATTAAGTGTTGTATTATTTGTTAGTAGTTAGTAGTTAGTAGAGAGGTTTTTTTCTTAACTTCCAAGTTGCTAAGCGACTGATAACTACTTGACTCCTCTAACTGCTGATTGACATTCTTTATTTACATTTTGCCGATACCATATTCAGGAAAGATTCGCCCCAATATGGTTTTTCCACAGACTTTTGTTCCTTTGCATATAGTTCTTTAGCCCGGTTCATTTCCGTGCAGAAATCTTTTCCCGACCGGAGACCTTCCGGTAAATTTTGCTCGAAAAATGCGGATAGACAGACTGCTCTCGGATTGTCGGGATTCTGTTCTAAAGCTTTGCTGAAACTGATATTGACATTGTTGAAATACTTTTGTCCGTTTGTAGCCGGATCCAGCATTATCAGCGCCATATAGTAGTATCCCAGCAGGGTGTTTACTTCCGATTTGTCAGCTTTTTCGAAAGAACCGAGCTTGTCTAAATTTGTTTTGGCATTCTCTAATGCCTTTTCACTTTTTTGTCCCATATACACCGAAAGTATATCGGCATAAGCCATGTAATAGGGTGGGAGCCATTCATCGGTATACATCATGGATATACGTTCAAACCGGTTTAGCGCCGACGATAAATCTTTAACACTCTTAGCCGAATCGATGATGGCCAGTCCTTTTTCCACGGCTTGTTTATATACAGGGTTCGACTGAGCCGATAATCCCAAAGACAGTGTAATCACTGCAATACAAAGATATAATTTAAACGTTCTCATAATAAAATATTTTTAGAGTTAATGATTATATAAATTCTATTTCAAAATTTGGCTAACGCCGATTTTCAATTCACATTTCAAAATTTCAAGATTTTGTATATCAACAAAATGCAATTGTGATTTGTGAAATTATTTATTGTAAACTATATAATTAAAAGCTAGATACATCATATGCCGCCTTTCCACTGAGGGAAATAAAGAAGCCGATGAAGAAGAATTGTTTCTGGTACATTTTCACAGGTTTGCTTTCGTATTTTCCTTGCGCCGTTGGTACGGGATTATAATTGTATCCGTAGATATTGTCGCGACCGAGTATGTTTGATGCGCTTGCATAGATGATCAGTTTTTTATGAGCCAGTATGGTCCAACTAAAGTCCAGGGTATTGTATACCGGTGTTTTTGAATTCATCGTTCCCTCCTTGTTCGGATCGTTGTACGGACGTCCACCGGCAAAGCGGTTTGTTAGACCGAATATGCTTTTCAGCTTTTGATTCGAATATTTGAGAACGATAGATGCATTGTGTTTTGTCAGGTACGGAGGCGTCACTTTTTCCGGATAGTCGAGATATTTCCGCTTCGAATCGTTGAACGAATATCCCAGCATATATTCAAACATTTGACCTTTACCTGTAATTATTCCGTCTTTGTACAGCAGATCGACACCTTTGCTGTAACCATCGCCGCCCGATTGGTATACCCCATTGTGCAGGGTAGTCAGTTTATTGTATTTTTTATAATATGCTTCAATTCTGAACACCCTGAACTGTGTGATCGCATTCTGTGCGCTCAATACGTATTGAGTCGTATTTTCTTGTGCAAGATGCTCATTGTATATCAGGTAATCGTTGTCCGTTGTCTGTTGGTATTTTCCGATAGCGCCGGATAATGTTATATCCTTTATGTTGTAATTCAGCGCTATGCGCGGAAGTACAGCCCACGATTTGTCCAGCGTTGTATATTCCAGACGCGACGATACATTGAGTAAAAGATTGTAAGTCAGGTTAAAATCGTTGGTTACAAACAGGCCATTGATGGAGTGGTTTACTTTCCGGTCGATGTCGCCGTCCGATTTGTAGGTTATTTCATAGCCTTTTATCAGGCTTTCCATTCCTGCTCCTAACTTATAGAGGGATGAATATCTTTTGCTTGCCTTTGTTTTCAAATGCAATTCCGTTTCATTCGATTTGAATGCATCGTTTAATACTTTAGCATTCTTTATGTCCTGCCTGTTCCATGAAAAGGCTGCTCCGGCAAAATAATTGACGCCCGATTTGAATTTTTTGTTGAAAGTGGAATTGAGGTACAGATTATCTTCATCAAAATCCGTACCGCGTTGTATATTATCAAATAGTCCTGTTTCTTTCTTCTTAAATGCAGTTTTGTTGTAAGAGAAGAATGTTTTCAGGTAAGTTTTATCACCAAGTTCCAGGCGTATTTGGTTCGAAGCCTGCAACCCCTGATAATATTTATCCCATTCGGGCTTTTCGGACGGAAACAGCAGTTTGCTGTAAGGAGCCAAGTTTGTATAATTCATTTCGAAGGAAACCGATCCTTTATTCCATGCCTTAGTGCCGCCTGATCCGGCGCCAACACTTGTCAGGCTGACACCTGTCTTCGTTACCGGACTTTCATCTTTGGTATAGAGGGGAAGTACACTGGATAAGCTTTGCGAATATTCGGACGAATAACCTCCCGTCGAAAAGTTGATAGTTTCGAAAATGAAAGGCGAGAACACGCTTCTCGATCCCGTATTGGCAGGCATGGAAGTATAAGCCTTCATCACATGCATTTCGTCAATGTAAGTCTGTGATTCGTGGCTGCTGCCTCCTCTTACTTGCAGCTTTCCGTCTGTTCCCCCTATCTGCATCCCGGGAAGCAGGGCAATAGATTTATAGAGGTCGCCTTCCGATCCGGCTGTTGTAACCAGTTCTACCGCGTTTGTTTTCTCCATGTTAGTTCCCTTGAGTTGATAATTGCCGGCACTGATGACTACTTCTTTCAGGTTGGTCAAATCTTCTTTCAGTACAATTGTAAGATTATTCAGTTTTGAGATATCTTCAGTTATCGAATAAGTTTTATATCCAACAAACGAGGCCTTCAGGGTTACTGTGCCTTTTGCTGTTGTTTCAAGGATGAAAGAGCCGTCCTCTTCCGAGCTTGTGCCGTCTATTGTTCCTTCGATGTAAATGTTGGCATAGGCAACCGGATTTTTTTTGTCGTCCTGCACTACTCCTTTTATATGGGATGTCTGGGCGGATATTCCTGTTGTCAGAAATAATAGAGTGATAAGGCTAATGGCGGATAAGCGTATCATAATGTGCAAGAATTTGTATATTTTTATTTTTGAATAATTTAATCACGATGCAAATATAAACTAGTTTATAGTATAAACCAAATTATTTTGTAAAATATTTTGTGTTTGTTATGTTTTTTTTGATGCAAGAATGAAAATGAACTTTTTTTGCAAAAATCCTTTTTACACTGATTGTCATTACGGGCTTGACCCGCAATCCTCCATATTGTGCCCTTTTACTTGTATATTCAGCACTTTCAGCACTTGGTCTAATAGTCCTCCCTGTTTCGTGAAGGAGGGGAAGACTGGAGTCGCAGGAAAACTAAAATCAATGAACTGAACGAGCTGATTTCGGAGATTTCGGTAAAAACTGCCGACAATCTTACAGGGGCATTTATCC
>JAISES010000156.1 GCA_031263965.1 Prevotella sp.
TTTTGGCTGCCCACTTAGAGGCATGCCCTGTGGCAACGACGGTTTCCGGTAAATCGGCTTCTGCTTTCAATGCGTCTTCTATTATTTGTGCATACACTTTATCTTCCGGTTCCCGGGGCATAGACAGTTCGCTTAAATCTGTATTCTCCTTCAGGCGAAGAGGTACAGGGCCGAAAAAGCGTACCAGGTTAAAATAGGCAAAAGCGCGTAAGAAATAGGCTTCGGCCAGGATACGTTTCTGCACATTCGGATTGATATCCGTAATATTCGGAATATTTCCCAATACTGCATTACACCGGTTGATGCTGTTATACATTTGCCCCCAGTAATTAGAAGCGCGCCCGATATTGGTATTATCCAATACCCTGTCTACAATAGACACGGGCGCCTGCGAACCTCTCCCTTCCGCATAATCATTATGAAGTTCTTCCATAATAAAACAATCCATGGAGGCATAATAATTGGGGCCTAATATGGCATAAGCGCCCGTTATAGCCCCTTCTGCGTCGGCTTCGTTTTTGTAATAGTTTTCCCGTGATACAAAAGCTTTGGGCACTTCCTTCAACATATCCCCACAGGAAGAAAACGCCAGTAAGCATACTACTATTATCGTTACTTGTTTCATGATTTTTCAATTTAAATGATTAAAAATGAACTTTCAAACCAACAGAATATACGCGAGCGCTCGGGTAAGCCGACTCATCGATTCCGAGCCGTAAACGATCGCTTACATTGGCGTCGTTTGTTCCCCTGCTGCTCACTTCAGGATCTAAACCTGGATAGTTTGTCAGGGTTAACAGGTTTGTCCCGGATACATATATCTGTGCATAATTAATAAAATTGACACCCCATTTTCTGAAAGGAAGATTATAGCCTATTTTCAAGGATTTCAGGCGAAAATAACTTCCGTCTTTAATGAAACGGTCGGAACTTGTAACAGACGTATTCCGGCTGATACGGGGATATTTTGCATTCGGATTGGGATTTTCGGGCGTCCAGAAATTGCCGTAAATATCAGCGAACTGGTTTGTTCCGCGCTGAAATGAATTCAAATGAGACCCGGCTGTCGCCCAGAAAATATCATTACCCTGAACGCCTTCAAAAAAGGCATTCAATTCCCAGTTTTTATAGGAAAGATTTGTGTTGATTCCATAAATAAAATCAGGATAAGGATTTCCGATAATCGTCCGGTCTGCCGCATTGATAATGCCATCTGGTTCCAAATCTTTATATTTGATATATCCGTCTGCATCCAACCCGTCTTCCAGATAGCCATAAAACATTCCGAAAGGTTCTCCCTCGCGGGCAACGTTCAGATTAGTCCAGAAAGGGACGCCAAGGTAGCTGCCAAAGATATCCGATCCTCCGGCCAGTTTGACAACTTTGTTTCGGTTGCCCGATATATTGGCTGAGATATCCCATTTGAATGGTCCTGTAAGAACGTCGGCAAATACGCCTAATTCAATTCCTTTATTCTTTATTTCCCCTACATTCTGTAGTATGGAACCGAAACCGATAGAGGGTGGCAACGGTACGGAAGCCAGCAGGTCGGTAGTGTGTTTGAGGTAATAATCGAATGTAAACCGTAAACGGTTATTGATGAAATTCAAATCGAATCCGGCATCAAATTGTCCGGTTTCTTCCCATTTCAGGTCTTTATTGGCAATGCCCGAAGGAGTAAAGCCAATCACATCGGTTTGATTCCCGTAAATATATTTTACGGAAGACATTCTGTCTAACGACTGATATGGATTCAGGCCCGTATTACCCGTTACGCCATAACTGACACGCAATTTAAAATCACTGACCGCTTCTATATTTTGCATAAAAGCCTCTTCCGATACCCGCCAGGCAATGGCGCCCGAAGGGAAATACCCCCATTTATGATTTGCGCCGAAACGGGAGGAACCATCCGCACGCAAGCTTACTGTAAACAGGTACTTATTATCCAATGAATAATTTACACGCCCCAGGAAAGAAGCCAATGTCCACTCTGAGATATCAGAAGAAGGAGGATTTATCGTTTCGGCAGCTCCGAGATTGTAATTTTCTGTCGTATTATTGGCAAATCCACTGACGCCTATGGAATGATAGCGATTCATATCCGTCTGATAGGTATAACCTCCCACTACATTCAGGTTATGCCTGTCGTTGAATGTTTTTATATAAGTCAACGTATTTTCATTCAAAAAAGAACTTCTGTATGTCATACCTTCGGATGCATATCCCCTGTCGGTACTATAAATAATAGGGGTATACGTTTCATGCAGATAGGTTTCATATTCCATTCCGATTAGTGTTTTAAACGTGAGATCTTTTGAAAGAAAAATGTCGAGAGTGGTGTTCCCTACCACTGTATTATGGATATATCCGTCTTTATTCCGTGCAAATATCATCGGGTTCCTCATATCGTTAGACCCGAAGGAATAGACTGATTCATTCCGGGTAGGAAGTCCGTCTTCGTCATAAACCGGAAGCGTGGGAGGTGCGGATAATGCTCCGGAAAGAATCGAGTTACCCAGATAGCCGTTATTCGCGTTTACCATATCTTTGGTACGGCGGGAAAGATTAACATTTACACCTAACTTTCCCCATTTCGCTATATCATGATCCAGGTTTACACGGAAAGAGCCTCTTTTTACTCCTGAATTAACAATAATGCCGTCTTGTCCGTAATAATTCCCGGATACTGAAAAGCGGGTATTTTCCGAACTACCCGTGACGGTTACTGTATGATTCTGCATAAGGGCGCTTCTGAAAATATAATCCTGCCAGTCTGTACCGGGATTCTGTACTTCATTGATATTGAAATACGGAGCGCTACCGGCATCGGTCAACCATATATTCGCTATTTCGGCATATTGTTTGGCATCCAGCAGATCATAACGTTTTGCTACGTTTTGTATACCGAACAAACTACTTACTTCTACTCTTGTTTTTTGCCCTTTTATGCCGGAGCGGGTCGTAATTATAACCACTCCGTTAGCCCCTCTTGAGCCATAAATAGCAGTAGCCGAAGCATCCTTCAATATATTCATGGATTCAATATCGGAAGGATTCAGAAAATCGATTCCCCCAACGACAGGAAATCCATCGACAACATAAAGCGGGTCGTTACTTCCGATCATCGAATTACCTCCACGGATACGGACTTCAATACGCCCGCCCGGTTCTCCGGAGTTCTGTGTAACCTGGACTCCCGCCGAACGGCCTTTTAATGCTTGTTCCATATTGTAAACAGGGATGGCTTCAATATCCTCTGTTTTAATCGGGGAGACCGCTCCCGTCAAATCACTTTTCTTCATCGTTCCGTATCCGACCACAACCACTTCTTCCAATAGTTGAACATCTTCCTTCATGTGAACGATCAGGTTATTATCTCCCGGCTTAACCCTGATATCTAAAGGCGCATATCCAAGAAAAGAAAAAGTTAATGTAGCCTGATTACCGGAAATGTTCACTGAAAATTTCCCATTTATATCCGTTACCACTCCTGTAGTAGTTCCTTTTACGAAAACGTTTACGCCCAGCAACGGCTCTCCATCCACATCATAAACTGTTCCGGAAACAGTGGCCGGATCGTTTTGATTGCTACCTTGTTTAATCACTTTATAAATTGTGATATGACGGTCATTGACCGTATAGCCCAAATCCGTATCCTTCAATGATTGTTTAAGAATTTCGTCAATATCTCTGTTTTTTACCTGAATGCTTGCCTGAATCCCGACTATATCGCTATCGATATAGTTGAATAAGAATTCGCTTTGCTTTTCGATTTCCCTGAATATTTCGGCCAAGGGCATCTGTTTTATTTCCAGAGAGAATTTAGTAATCTGTCCATACGACTGTGCTGCATGTAGAGAGGAAAGGGCCAGAAATATCAATACACAGATGTTTCTCATAAATAATAATAATTTTTTAAGGCTTTTCCCAAAGGGTAGTTTACCTATACAATTAATTTCCATACTTTTGTATAATGATTAAGTTAACGATTCTTCAATGTAGGTTTTTCGCATTTACCTCTTATTGAAGCAGGTTAGTTATCTCTGATGAAAACCGGCTCCCGGCAGGAAGTCGGTTTTTATTTTATATCTGTTTCTTTTTTCCCATAGGCAATTCTTTTACTGGTTTGTTGTTATTTTCTTGTTATTATGTACTGGTTATCTTGTTTTATCCATTCGAAATCAATATGCTTTTTTATTAAATTCAATATCCGCTCTAACTGAGCATTTGCATCGAAGGCGCCTGTTATTTTTTTGTCTTCGTACAATTCTTTATCAACGATAAAACGCACATCATAATATTCTTCCAGAAGAAGAAGAAACTCAGGGAATGTAACGGATTTATATTTAATCAGGCTATTCACCCAAGACGTTGCTATTTCCGTATTTACAGTTTCAATATCTATTTTTTCATTCTCCTTGTTGTAGGATAATTGCTGGCTGGGAAGCAGAAAAACGCTCTGGGCAGGGGAGTCAAAACGGACAGACCCTTCTAACAATAGGGTTTTTATCATTTTCTCTTCCGGTTTATTTCTGATATTGAAAACAGTACCGAAAACGGTTATTGACGAACCTTCAAGTTCCACTTTAAATGGATTATTTTTGTTGGGGATAACATTAAAATAAGCCTCTCCGCTTAATTTAACCTTCCGTTCTTTCAGGTTATAAAAGTTTGAAAACGTCAATTCACTTGATTTGTTCAGTGTAATTTGCGTCCCGTCGGGTAAAGAAAAAGAAGAGACGCCATTTCCCGACATATAAGAATAGTATTGTTCCTCATCCGGTAAATAAGAGGTTTTAAATAAGTATAAATACAAGCAGACGCCCATTAATATAACGGCGACTGCACTATTTGAATATTGGAACCAAGGCCGTGAAATCAGAGATTTTTTATTATCATTCCTGATACGGGAAATCAGATGTGGCATTGATTGTTCCTTATAAGGAATGTTTATCCCTGAAATTTCCGCTTCCCAATATTTCTTTATACGCTGAAATGTTTGTTTGTTACTATCGCTCAGCGATAGCCATTCAGACAAAAGAATAATCTCATCTTCCTGAGATTCGCCTGCTAAATAACGTACTATAATTTGTTCGACAGCCTGATTCATTTTTTTAGATTTTCACCTCTCTTATTCTGGTAACAAAAAAAGGTGTATACCCTTATTCCTTACCTATTATTTCTTTAATCTTTTTCATGGCAGCAGTAAGATGCGCCTCCAATGTTTTGACGGAAATATTGAGATGCGCTGCTGCTTCTTTGTATTTCATATTATCTTCCCTGACTAATTTAAACGCCAGTTTACATTTGGTGGGTAATTGTTCGATCGCCTGATTAATGGAGTCAATAACTTCTTTTGATATCAAATCATCTTCAGGCGTTGTTTTCGTATAAGCGAATACATCGATTGAGAGTTCGTCTAAATCAATATAGGTAATTTTTTTATCACGCAGATAGTTGAGTGCTTTGTATTGGGCAAGTTTATAAATATAGGCTTTGAAGTCTATAATCTGTGGAAGTTTTTTTCTGTTTTCCCACACGGCAAAAAAAACATCGGAAGTTAATTCTTCTGCGGTTTCGGTGGATTTGACATACATAAAAAGATATCTCATTATACAGTCGCAATAAGATATATACAAAGACTTCAACGCTTCTTCCGAATCCCTGTAAGCCAACGCCTCCATCCAATATCGTGTCATTAAAGGCTCTTTTCCCAATACAAATGATTATATATATTGCCCTTCTTCTTTTAATCTTTTGCGTAAGCGGATAACATCCACGTGATGAACATTATAATCCGATTGTTTGGAAGCCAGCGCTGCTGCTAATCCGGCAGCCTCTCCCGTTACCAGACATACCGGCATTACCCGGAGGCTTCCAAAAGACAACGAATCGGTAGAAACAGGCCGTCCGGCTACTAAGATATTGGTAAACCCTTTTGGCGTTAATATTCTATAGGGAATACCATGCGTTTCTCCTTTTTTGTAATGGGCGTAACGTTCGTCGTTCATCTCACTGCCGATATGAACATCTACATAGTAGTTATTACGTCCGATGCTGTCGTCAAAATCCTGTCTGTTCAGCCAGTCTTCAATCGTGAAAACATAATCTCCTTCTATACGCCTGGTTTCGCGAACGCTCAACAGGCTACAGGTATTAGCAATAAAAGACTCTCCGTAGACTTCCGGTATATATTTTTTTAATGCCTGATGATACTGTATCACCATCTGCCTGCCTCGCATCATCGCTTCCGTCAAATCATCAGGATTGGTTGGGTCGAGCCCCCGCATATGTCCTATATTGAACTGTACCGTACCCGGCGCCACCATTGGATTCACTACATGGTTGTCTATAATCAGCGGAAATTCTTTTGATTCTATTATTTTGTATATAAGGCTGTCTTTATTCGTATAATGCAAGCTTGGGCTTTTGCTGAATGCTTCTGTATTTACATTCGATAAAGAAAAACAGAAAGAGGGCATTTGCGTTTCTCCTTTATCATTGCCGGTAAAGAACTTTGCTCCGGCCCAGACCGCCAGGTCGCCATCTCCGGTACAGTCTATATAAATTTTAGATTTATAGGCTGTCAATCCGGCTTTGTTGGCTATTGTTATATAATCTATTGTCTGGTCTGATTCCATTTCAACAGTTGCCAGTCTTGAGAAAAACAATACTTTGACGCCATAATCTTTAATAATCCCATCGTATATTGTTTTCAGGTATTCGGCATTTATCGGAACCCAATCTAATTTATCCGCAGAGACTTGGGGAACACCTTTTTTAGATGCCAGAAAAATCTTTTCGGCAAGCCCTTTATAAATAATCTTCTCCTGATCTGTAAACGGCGTCCAGGAAGGGACGAGGCCCGCAGTTCCCATACCACCCAAAACGCCCATGGCTTCTATGAGTAAGACTTTAGCGCCTTCTCTTGCCGCTGCTACAGCCGCCGTGCAACCGGAAGGGCCTCCTCCTACTACGATCACGTCCCAACTGTCATCTACGGGCATATTCCGTTTGTTTGTGTTTGCCGGATGGTTCTGCACATTCGCTTTCGTGGAAGAAAATGGAAGGCCTGCAACGATTCCGGCTAATGCGGTATTTTTTACAAATGCCCGCCTGTTCATGTTTTTCATGTTATAATCCATTTAATAAAATCCATTCTTTTAGCTTAGTAACAAAAAAAGAAATAAACCCTTAATCCCTCCTCGATATTTTTCGCAGGAAATATTTCTATTTTGATACATTAAGGGTACAGGCGTAGCGGGTGCGCATATCAGAAGCTGCCCCGGATCGGAGTACAAATAAGCGAAACAGAGAGGGGATGAAATGACAGAATGACAAAATTAGCAGAATTAACAAAATGACAGAAGCGTTTGTTTTTTCCCGCTTTCTTTAATCTGTTAAAGTAGAAGTAAGGGTTTATTTCTTTTTTTGTTACATAAAATAAAAATTATTCCTGTTATTTGTAAATAAATAGAAATAAAATAAATATATGATTAATCGCCGTCAATTTATTAAATACGCTGCACTTGGGTATGGGAGTTTATTGGTTATGCCCGGTTGTGTGCGGGGGACTCTGAAAGGCCCTTACCGTGTTTTCTCTGCGGGGGAGGCGGATTGTTTGAGTTGTATATGCGAGCAGTTTATACCTTCCGACGAATATGCCGGAGCGAAAGAGGCCGGTGTGGTTAATTTCATTGATAAGTTGCTTTACCAACGTTTTCCGGAACTGGCCGAACCTTACCGGAAAGGGATACGTGCGCTGGAGGGTTATTGTGAGGATACTTATAAGAAAGGATTTGCCCGGTTGAGTTGGGAAGAGCAACAGGCGCTGTTGGTGCAGATGGAGCAGGGTGGGCTTTCCGGATCTTATTGGGATGATATTCCGCAAAAGGAGTTTTTTAATATGGCTCTTCGTAATACGATGCAAGGATATTACGGGCCGCCCCGGCATGGAGGGAATAAAGAGTATGTGAGTTACCGGATGATGCGGTTGGATTTTCCTTTATTAATAGGACAAAACAGGTATGGAAAATAGCAGGAAGACAGCCATCGTAATAGGCGCCGGCGCCGGAGGAGGCGTTGTGGCGAAGGAATTGGCAACGAATGGAATTTATGTAACCTTGTTTGAACGGGGGGATTGGCCAGACTACGACAAGCACATCAATGACGAATTAATCTCCCAGCGGGTGCAGGATTTGGGTTCTGCCTTCGGCCCCGACTGGAAAAAGAATCCGCGCGTATTGATCAGGAAAGACGGCAGTAAACAAATCGTCACGGCACAAAACGGCGGCTATAACCATGTAGCCGCCTGTGTTGGTTCGGGAACGGTTTCGTACGGGGCGATGGCCTGGCGCTTTATGCCCGAAGATTTCAGGCTAAAGACGACGTATGGAGATGTGGAAGGCTCTACCTTAGCCGACTGGCCCATTACGTACGACGATTTAGCGCCTTATTACGCAAAAGCCGAACGTGAAATAGGTGTGTCGGGCGATATGAGTGAAAATCCTTTTGCTCCGAACAGAAACGAGCCTTATCCGATGCCAGCCTTTGAATACAACCGGGAAGGGAGTATCCTGGCGAATGTATGTAAAGAAATGGGGTTGCATCCTTTTCCGATACCGATGCTCCGAAACTCAATTCCGTATAACGGACGGGCGGGTTGCATACGGAACAGGACTTGCTGCGGCTATGCCTGTCCGGCAAACGCCAAGAACGGGACACATAATACGGTTATTCCGGTTGCCATGCAGACAGGCAATTGTGAAGTGAAGACGAATTGTTTTGTATACAAAATCCATACGGATAGCGGACAAAAGGCCGTTGCCGTTTCGTTTTTCGACGGGGAGGATAAATCTCATACATTAGAGGCGGATATAATCGTTGTAGCGGCGTCGGCCACTGAAACGGCACGGCTTTTACTCAATTCAAAATCGGTGCAGTTTCCTGACGGCATCGGCAATACTAATGACTGGGTGGGCCGAAACCTGCAAGGGCATGCTTACACCGGGGCGACAGGTATATTCGATTTTGACATATTAGACCTGCAAGGCCCGGGCGCTTGTATGGGAATAATGGATTATAATCACCACAACGAAGGAATCATCGGCGGAGGATTGCTGGCCAATGAGTTCTACCAGTTGCCTTATGCTTTCTCAGGCACCCGGCCCCACGGGTCGCCGCGTTGGGGATTGGAACATAAACGTTTTCAACGTGAAAACTACTACCGGGTCAGCCGGATGATTGGGCCTGTGCAGGAGATTCCCAATGCAACGATGCGTGTAACGGTCGACGAAACGGTTAAGGACCATTGGGGCATTCCCGTTGCGGCCATTTCGGGAGAACGCCATCCGATAGATCAGAAGCATTGCGCCTTTCTTTCGGCCAAAGCGTTGGAAATAATACAAAAAGCCGGAGCCAGACAAGCCTGGGCGCATGGTGGCGGTGGGGGTATGACGGGCGGGCAGCATCAGGCCGGGACATGCCGGATGGGCGATGATCCTGCTACTTCGGTGGTAGACCGTTATGGCAGGGTGCATGATTTGGATAATTTATATATAGCAGACGGAAGCGTGCTGGTGACCAACGGAGGTCTTAATCCCGTGCTTACCATTATGGCGATGGCTTACCGGACAGGCGAACATCTTGTACAAAAATATGTGGGAGGTAATCTATGAAAAGTAACTATTTGATAATAACAACAGGTGTTACCGGGATGCTGATATTGGCGTCGGCTTATATTGCCTGGAATACGCTCGACCCGGACTTTACCTGTGCGCAATGCCATGAAATACGCGAAAGCTGCACGGAATGGAGGGCTTCTTCCCATGCGGATATCTCTTGTACGGAATGTCACGGAACAGCCTTGAGTAATGGTTTTTCCAGCCTGTCAGGGAAGTTGGGGATGGTTTATACGCATTTTACCCGTAAGAAGACAAACGAAGATATCTTCCTTAACGAACAACAGGCGTCAGACATAGCCGATAGATGCGCCGAATGCCACCAAGCCGAGCATGCGTCATGGAAGTCCGGCGCACATGCTACCACCTACCAGGATATTTTCATGGATGTAGAACATAATAAAATGGAAAAGCCCTATTGGGATTGTTTCCGTTGCCATGGAATGCACTACGATGGGAATATTAATGAGTTGATGTCTTTGGAAGGAGAGGCGGAATCGTGGCATATTATAGACCGGAAACAAGCCGCCCGCCCGGCGATAACCTGCCTGGCATGCCATCAGGTACATGCCAGACAGGAAAAACGCATCGCATATAAATCGTTAGACAAAGAATCGCGAAGCGCCTTGATGGAAAAAACCGAGCGCCCCGCAACAGCCCTATACATGCGTGCCGAAAAAAGGCATTTGCCTTCCGACAAAATATATCAGGCGACGATGCACGATAAGGATTCGCTTGTCAGAGTTTCCGGCGATCCGAATACCTGGTTATGTATGCAATGCCACGCTCCGAACAGCAGGCGGGAAGTTGGGACGGAAGACGACAAAACACCGCTCGGCATCTACGAAGGAATGAGCTGTCTGGATTGCCACAACCCCCATTCGAACGGTCTCAAAAATGATTATCGGGACGTACATATTAAAAAGCCATAAAGCCGGTTTGCCATTATTTATTTAACAAGTACGATTATGCCAACCAAATATCCCCCAAATTAATTAATTTTGTATCTGTACTATTCTTATTTATGTTATGGCTTTAAAACGATTCGGAGTGTCCCTGGAGGATAAGTTGCTTGAGGAACTTGATACGTATGCAAGCGAGAATG
>JAISES010000162.1 GCA_031263965.1 Prevotella sp.
GATTATATGGAAAAGGACAAACTCCTTTATGCTGCCAACAGGTGGCTGGCTGCATTGGGTAGCGATATAAGAATCAAGTTTTGTCATTTTAATAAAAACTTATTGTGATGAGGTACTTAATGTAAAAAAACATGTGAATGATTTGGGTGAATGTAAAATTGAAAAATTCGCAAAAATATTTAATGATTACGATTATGTGAATTTTGGTATTAAATTTAGAACGGATAGTCTCGGATTTATTAAAGCTATAATTTGTGGTTATTGTAAAAACTGTAAAAATTCAAAATATACAGGGAAACTACCTTTTGGCTTGACTTTCACAGATAATATGACTGAAATAGAAAACAAAATAGGAAAAGGAATAATAGCTATGGAATATGGTTTTTATGGAAGAATTTTACAATGGAAAGTGCAAGATTTGTATAAAGTTTCAATGGAAGTTAAACTACCTAAAGATGATACAGAAAATTTATATATCGAATATATGATTTTTTCAAAAATAAACAAAGAATAAAATATAAAATAAAAAATTTCAGACATTAACATCGACACTTGGCTCCCTGTAGAGAATGTGCACACTAAACTGAATTTGGGCTGAAAGCCCTATAATCAATAGCGTAGGGCAACGCCCTACGAAACGAGGCGCACACAACCATAAGCCCTGAAAGGGCGTAATCAGCCTCATTGTCAAACGAAAAAACAAACGGTTATGCCACAGTCATTATCAAAAGTATATGTACATATTACATTCAGCACTAAAAATCGCTATCCGTTTATCGACAGCGATATAGAGCAGGAATTGTGGATATATCTCGGTGGAATTTGTAAGGCATTGGAATGCAATCCTGTTCGTGTTGGCGGACATAACGACCATATACATATATGTTGTCTGTTATCGAAAAAAATTAAGCAAATAAAATTGTTGGAGGAAATTAAAAAAGAATCATCAAAATGGATAAAGGCAAAAGGCGAAAAATATGAAAAGTTTTATTGGCAAGACGGTTACGGTATATTTTCCGTTAATCCGTCAGAAGTAGAAGCGGTGACAAAATATATTGAAAATCAGAGCGAACACCATAAAAAACGGACATTTCAGGAAGAATTTGTCGCATTTCTGAAAAAATACAATGTGGAATATGATGAACGATATTTGTGGGATTAGTGGGATTGCGCCCTTTCAGGGCTTAGGCCGGCAGAGCCTTCATTCCGTAGGGCGTTGCCCTACGCTATTGATTATAGAGCTTTCAGCCCATTTTAGAAAATCATAAGAAATTAAAATATTAGAAGAAATTAAAAACGTAAAGAAAGAAAATGGAAAAATTTCAGACATTAACATCGACATATGTTCCGCTTCCGATAGAGAATGTGGATACAGACCAGATAATTCCGGCTCGCTTCCTTAAAGCGACGGATAAAGAAGGATTTGGCGATAACCTTTTTGCCGATTGGCGCTACAATAAAGATGGTAGACCCAAAGCCGACTTTGTGTTGAACAATCCGGCATACAGCGGGCAAATCCTCGTTGCCGGAAAAAACTTCGGTAGTGGCTCCAGCCGCGAACATGCAGCATGGGCTATAGCCGGATACGGATTCAGAGCCGTCGTTTCCAGCTTTTTTGCTGATATATTCCGCAACAATGCATTGAATAATGGAGTATTGCCCGTTATAGTATCCTCTGAGTTTTTATCAGAAACATTTAACAGTGTAAATGTTGATCCTGAAGCGACATTAACCATCGATCTGGAGAAACAGACAATAACAAATAATGCCACCGGAAAATCGGAAAGCTTCGATATAAACCCTTATAAAAAAGAATGCCTTCTTAAAGGCCTGGACGATATAGATTACCTCTTATCTAAAAGAGATCAGACAGAAAGATACGAAGCTAATTTGAAAATCTGAAAATGAGTAAATTAGCAAATGATCATTTACGAATTTGCTAATCTGCTAATTTACGAATTGCCTTATGATAGAAATAATGGACACAACCCTTCGCGATGGGGAACAAACATCGAGCGTTTCGTTTTCCACTCAGGAGAAAATGAGTATAGCACACCTCCTGCTTGTCGATCTGGGCGTCAATCGCGTCGAGGTGGCATCAGCCCGTGTTTCGGAGGGAGAATTCAATACCGTAAAAAAAATTGCGAATTGGGCTGCCTCTGCAGGTCATATAGATAAGATCGAAATTCTCGGCTTTATAGACAAAGGCGCATCGCTCAACTGGATAAAAGACACAGGATGCAAGACTATAAACCTGCTTACAAAAGGTTCGTACAAGCATGTGACCGAACAGTTGCGCAAAACTCCCGAACAACATCTGGACGACATAAAGTATGAGGTTGAACTTGCCCGGGAAATGGGGATAACAGTCAATGTATATCTCGAAGACTGGTCGAACGGTATTATCCATTCCGAAGATTATGTATACTTTATGATGGATGGGATGAAAGACCTCCCGATAAAAAGATTCATGCTTCCCGACACACTGGGTATATTGAATCCTCACAGTGCATGGAGATGCAGCCGCCGCATGATAAACCGTTATCCGGACTTGCACTTCGATTTCCATGCCCACAACGATTACGATCTAGGTGTTGCCAATACAATGGTTGCAGCCGAAGTCGGCGTAAAAGGAGTACATGTAACAATGAACGGATTGGGCGAACGTGCCGGTAATGCATCTTTGGCCAGTGTGATAGCAGTTTTTCACGATCAACTGAAACTAAAAACGACAGTCAAAGAAGAAGCGATAAATAAGGTTAGCCGCATTGTAGAATCTTATTCGGGACAAATTATTTCGGCCAATCAACCAATAATCGGAGGGAATGTCTTTACCCAATGTGCCGGCATTCATGCAGATGGCGACAATAAGAACAATCTGTATTATAATGACTTGTTTCCCGAACGCTTCGGACGTATTCGCGAATATGCGTTGGGCAAACTCTCCGGAAAATCGAATATCCGGAAGAACATCGAAGCCTTGGGTATAGAACTTGACGAAGCTGATATGCAGAAAGTTACGAACCGTGTTATTGAACTGGGCGATAAAAAAGAAATAATCACGCAGGGTGACCTTCCGTATATCATATCCGACGTATTAAAGAACAACGAAAAGGAGAAACGCATCAAAATCCTTTCATTCGCCTTTGTCCTTACCAAAGGTTTACGTCCAACGGCCACTGTAAAGGTATCTATCGACGGACAGGAATATGAATGGACTGCTCCTGGCGACGGACAATATCATGCATTCTCAAAAGCTCTGTACAAAATATATACCAGATTGGGCAAACCGACCCCAACGCTAACCAATTATGCTGTATACATCCCGCCCGGCGGTCGCACCGACGCTTTAGTGCAAACAGTCATCACATGGGAGTTTAACGGTAAGACATTTAAAACCAGGGGTCTTGATGCCGACCAAACCGAAGCTGCCGTAAAAGCAACCGAAAAGATGTTGAATATAATAGATGAAATGTAATAAGTAAATAATATGCTGGCAACTTGTCATCTTTAAGAGAACAATAAAAATATAAATAATGAAACTAAACATTGCAGTACTGCCCGGAGACGGGATCGGACCGGAAATAACCGGACAAGCTTTACGCGTTACAGAAGCTATATGTGAAAAATCCGGACACGAATTGTCCTACGAATACGGACTGGTTGGAGCTTCGGCTATCGATCAGGTTGGCAATCCATATCCCGACGGAACACACGAGCTATGTATGGCTTCCGACGCCGTTTTATTCGGAGCTATCGGCGATCCGAAATATGACAATAACCCTTCGGCAAAAGTGCGTCCCGAACAAGGATTACTGGCTATGCGCAAAAAGCTGGGCTTATATGCTAACATCCGTCCGGTGTCTACATTTCCGTCATTAGTGCATAAATCGCCTCTTCGTGCCGATTTGGTAGAAGGAGCCGACTTTATGTGCATCAGAGAACTGACGGGCGGCCTTTACTTCGGACGCCCTCAGGGACGCAGCGAAGACGGGGACACAGCTTATGACACTTGCGTATATACTCGTGAAGAAGTGGAGCGTATCTTGCACCTGGCATATAAATATGCTAAAATGCGCCGCAATAAAGTAACGGTAGTGGATAAGGCTAACGTTTTATGCACATCGCGCCTGTGGAGACAAATTGCGCAGGAAATTGAAAAGCAATATCCGGAGGTGGAAACAGAATATATGTTTGTCGATAACGCTGCCATGCAGATTATTCAATGGCCTGAACGTTTCGACGTACTTGTTACCGAGAACCTTTTCGGGGATATATTAACTGATGAAGCATCTGTTATTACAGGTTCGTTAGGCATGCTTCCATCCGCCTCTATCGGTATCCATACATCGGTGTTCGAACCTATTCATGGATCTTATCCGCAGGCGACAGGAAAAAACATCGCAAATCCGTTGGCAACAATACTTTCGGCTGCTTTAATGTTTGAATATGCTTTCGGTCTTCATCAGGAAGGCGCTCTTATACGCAATGCTGTAGCGGCGTCGATGGATGCAGGAGTCGTTACTGAAGACATTTCGCTAAAAAACGGCAAAATCCACTCTACATCGGAAGTAGGTGACTGGATTGTAAATTATATAAAGAGTAACTGATTGTAAAAATAACTTAAGTTTCTATTTATAAAATATACAATTTATCAAAAGTATAGGCCCAAATGAACATAATAAGTTTAATCAAAAAACCTGATTGAGTGACAGCATGAATCTTCTCAGGCAAATATTTGGCGATATCACTAAATGCAGTTTCAATGCGTTTTCTGTGGATGGATATAAGAAACTCCAAAGATGGGTTATGCTGTTTTTGGGGGTTACTTTTTCTGTTGAAAATTAATCTATTGGAGCGCATAATGCACTTTTTTACAAAAATAGATAGAAATATATATAAGAGATTGGTTCTTTGATTTTTATTGTATAGAATTAATACCTGCTTTTAAAAGGTCAGGTCAGCTGTCAGCACTACATTTCCGTAACTGATACGCTTCATTTTGTCCCGTTGGCCTACAAGCGACTTGTGTGTTGTCTCCATTTTTTTAAGATAGGCTTTGATTCGAGGCTTTTTCCTGTATTCTTCCAAGTGTAGCTCTATTGGAGCTATGATATGCTCTTGCACATCTTTATAAAAATATAAAGACGCCTTTTCAACGCGGTTTTTCAGATGCTGTATATTTACAGGTTGAGAAGCCAATATCCGGTCAAGTTCTTTTATAAAATTCCGTGCTATTTCCTGTTGCTCAACGGCCCTGCTGCACAGTTGAGCGAACATGGCCTGAACCTCTTCCTGGCCAGGAACCTTTTTCTCGGAAGCGAGTTCATATAATGAACGTAAGCTACGGATAAAAGGAGACCAATCGAAATATCGTTTCAGTTGCATAGCGCAATAACGCGGCTTTTCCGATTCAAGTATCTGCTCTAAAAAACCAACCGGCTGCTCATTCTCTGAAAATGCTATTGCAAACGGATCGGTACTTATACTCTGCTGAGTAATTCTGGAAAAAAGAACGATCCCATCGAGAGATGTACACCGGCTAAGGGCCACATACACCTGCCCCGCGGCAAAAGCCTGCCCCGCATCTATGACCACACGGTCGAATGTCAAGCCCTGACTCTTATGTATTGTAACTGCCCATGCCAAGCGAACAGGATACTGGGTAAACGACCCCAACTCATCCTCTTCGATTTCTCCTGAATTTTCATTTAATTTATACCGGACATTGCGCCATGTATCCCGTTCCAGATCCATCAAATCCCCATTCTCGAAACAGACCTCTATCTTATCTTCTTTCAGGCTATTGATTGTGGCCAGCTTTCCGTTATAAAAACGCCGTACTTCACCCACATCATTTTTTACGAACATAACCTGAGCTCCTTCTTTCAAAACAAGATCGAGTTCGGCAGGCAAGGCATTCTCCGAGAAATCACCACAGATTTTTCCTTCAAACCGAAACTCTTTTCCTGAAAGTTTTTTTAGTTCTTCGCTATTTATCCTATCGGCTTTGTAATTATGCGTGCATAGGACAATATACCTCTTTTCCTGAGGTAATTTGAAAGAGGGATTATAGTTCCGGTTCAACAGTTGCAAATCCTGAAAAGTAGTGCAGTTATTCCTTACCCTGTTGAGGATGTCTATAAAGGTCTGGTCCTGTTGCCTGTATATTTTTTTCAATTCAATATATAAAAGAGGAAAACCCTCTAATACCTGCGCGTGAAAGAAGAACGGGGATGGATAATAATGACTCAGGGCTTCCCATTCGGCAGTTTGAACGACAGGGGGCAACTGGAACATATCGCCGATGAAAAGGACCTGAACCCCACCAAACGGTTGCTGATTGTTTCTATATCTTCGCAACATGTAATCGGCTGCATCGAGCATATCGGCACGCAACATGCTCACCTCATCGATGATCAGCAAATCGAGTTCCCGAAGCATTTCTATTTTCGATTTCCTCAACTTAAAATGAAAGTCCAGTTTCTTTTTACCTTCAAGATTGGGAATGTAAGGTTCGAACGGCAACTGCAACAGTGAATGGAGCGTAACTCCTCCTGCATTGATGGCGGCTACGCCCGTTGGTGCGGCAATAACAACGTTTTTATCGGTACTTTTCCGGATATGATGCAGAAATGTTGTTTTCCCTGTACCCGCTTTTCCTGTAAGAAACACAGATTGTGATGTATGACAAACTATATCGGAGGCCAGATTAAAAACATTATTCATTAATACAGTTTTATTACAAAGATAAAGCTAATTTTATATATTTATGAAAACAAAACCGCAGATTATTGAAAAAAGAGAAAGATGTTGTCTATAATCTCTAAATATCACTATTTTTGTATTAACGGACTAAGAAGCTGTTTGAATTTTATCGAAAAATATTATTATGGGACTTAAAAAAAACTTCTCAGCAATTTTTTTATGCTCTTTTCAGCGTATTTTTCCCCTTTTACTTTTGGTTTAGCCCGCTAAACCTGCAAGCAAAAAGAACAAAATCCATCTGAAAATAACTATAAAAAAATCTGCTGTAAAATTCAAACAGTTTCTGAGTAAGTAATCGATAAAAATAAATGACGTGTTTATAGGATCAGTTCCTCCTGTCATTGCGAGAAGTGCAACGAGGCTCCCTCCCATTTTGGGGCAATGTCATTAAATTAAGACATCAATAGCTCTGAAAGAGCGTAATCTATTAGCGTAGGGCAACGCCCTACGATTTTGAACGTGAATGAAACGATGCCCTGAAGGGGCATAATCAAAAAGTGAATCATTGATTCTGCCCTTTCAGGGCGTCGTTGATACTTTCACCGATACACAGGGCGTTGCCCTGTGCTGAGAGATATAAGGCTTTCAGCCTTAACTTAATGACATTACCCTTTTAGGAGAGGGCAGGAGTGGGGCCATTGGATTGCTTCGGGTAAACCCTCGCAATGACGAGAAAGTCAAGGCTGACGCATGACAGGGACAACGAAAGCGATATACTATGTTGTGCGCCAGCCTGCGCCGTTAGCTTCAAGTACGGGCACCCGTCGGATGAAAACGGCGTAAAAAGAAAAGCTGTCTGAGCTTATCCGAAAGGCTAAAGCTTATACTCAGTTTGAGCGAGTTCTTTTCGTTTAGCCGTTGAGTCCGTTAACGGGTCGGACGTTGGAGCGGGGTGCCAAAGCGTTTTTGCTTCCTTTTGGGGTTTTGGCCAAAAGGAAGGCAAGCAATCTGTGATTGTGCGCAGGAACTGTACCGGATAAACGAACATATAAATAGAACAATCAGATACGACAATAATTATTTATAAAACTTATTCTATTATGAAACGAAGCCTGATTTCTGTCAAATCGCCAAAGTCCGTGACAATAAAAATCATGCGGATATCATATGGCAACTAAAATCAAAATTATTATCATTATGAAATACATTTTTACTCTCATATCCCTGATTGCTTTTGCCTCATGCGCTACTACAAATTATCTGACAATTGAGATCAAAGAAGCAGCTTCGGTAACATTCCCGAACGATGTAAAAAATGTCCTGATTGTAGATAATGGCGCATCTCAGAAAGTGGGGGAAGGCGATGCCTCATCGCCGGCTATTCTTTCGAATGACAGCGCGAAAGCCATCATGCTTAATTCTCTGAAAAAGTTTATGAATGAAGAGAAATATTTCGACAGGGTTGAGTTGTATTCTAAAAAAACAAATAGCAGCGATTCGCTGGGAGAGATAAGGCTTTTATCTCCATCGAAGGTGCGTGCGTTGATCCGCGAGAATAAAGCGGATGCTTTAATTTCACTCGACATATATATCGTTTCCGCCGAAATTGAGTCTGCGAGTATATATTACTTCAATGATTATAAAACGCTTTGTACGCGTGCGGGAGGCATCCTGAGGATTTACGGCGCCAATGGCTCTATGATAATCCGGCCTGTGGTTTTTCTCGACAGCCTGTTTCGTGAAGGAGGGGAAGACTGGAGTCGCAGGAAAACTAAAATCAATGAACTGAACGAGCTGATTTCGGAGATTTCGGTAAAAACTGCCGACAATCTTACAGGGGCATTTATCC
>JAISES010000290.1 GCA_031263965.1 Prevotella sp.
TATTTTTTTAAGAGTTTATCTATCTCATTTTTTTCTAAGAAATTCTTATTTTCTTCATCGATATATAATATGATATCCGTACCGCGACCTGCCTTTTCTACAGTTTCTATTGTGTATTCGGGTGAGCCGTCGCAACTCCATTTTACGGCTTCGGATCCGTCTTTGAACGATTTGGTTATAATTTCCACTTTTTTAGAAACCATAAACGAAGAGTAGAAGCCTAATCCAAAATGACCTATAATGGAATTTGCATCTTTCTTGTATTTGTCGAGGAATTCATTGGCAGAAGAAAATGCAATTTGATTTATATATTTATCGATTTCTTCATTGGTCATGCCGATCCCTCTATCAGAGATAGTCAGAGTTCCATTTTCTTTGTCGATTTTTATATTTACATACAGGTCACCCAATTCTCCTTTGAAATCGCCAAGCGACGAGTATGTTTTTAATTTTTGAGTTGCATCTACTGCGTTGGAGACTAATTCCCTAAGGAATATTTCATGATCGCTGTATAAGAATTTTTTGATTATGGGGAAAATGTTTTCGGTTGTAACCCCAATTTTACCATTCTGTGACATATTTTTCATTTTTCGTTTATACATTTGTATTTAGAGAAACAAAATGAATGCCAAAGAATCTAAAAGCGACAATTTGTCGTTCGTGCCAGACGGAATTTATATCGATTTTCATCAATAGATATAATTTATGAGAGATATTACCCTTCGTAATCTGGCTTTAATCTATTCATAAATAATATGTTAATTATTGATTTTGTATGCTTTTAACAGTTTGTCGATATTAGAAAACTGATTTTTCAACTAAAGTAGAAAAAGTATATAACTTTGTATTAAGCAAGATATATAGATCTTGCTTAATAAAATATTTCGCCAACTAAATATCTTGAAATGATGGCAACACTAGGAAATAACAGAGTTTTTGAAGACAAGTTGATAGACTTGCAAAACAATATGATGAACTTTGCCCATACTCTTACATCAAACAGGGAGGATGCTAAAGATTTGTTACAGGAAACCACCCTTCGTGCATTAGATAATAAAGAAAAGTATTACGAAAATGTTAACTTTAAGGGTTGGGTGTTCACTATCATGCATAATATATTTGTCAATAATTATCGTCGGGTGGTACGTAGCCAGACAGTGATCGACCAAACGGAAAATCTTTATCACTTAAATATGCCTCAGAATTCAGGGCTCGATAGTCCTGTTGGGGCTTATACAGTATCGGAGATAGTACGAGTGATAAGCAGCTTTTCGGATGAATATAGATTGCCTTTTTCTATGCATGTGTCAGGATTTAAATACAAGGAAATAGCTCTGCAATTGGGCTTGCCTATAGGTACAGTGAAGAGTCGTATTTTCTTCGCAAGAAAACGCCTGCAGGAATTACTGGCAGATTATAAATATCAGGACAGAGAATAATACCCGTTGAATATTTTGATGTTGAAAAAGCGCGCAATTCAATTTTGCGGGCTTTTTTGTTGGCTATAGAAATAGGTTTTTTTTATGTTTTGATAGATGCCGTGAATTAAATTTCTTATATTTGTATTGGTAAATTATAGATTAAAGTAATAAGAATTATATGTACAATTGGTTTGAATGCAAGGTTAGTTATGAAAAGGTTCTGGAAAATGGAATGCAAAAAAAGGTAACCGAACCTTATTTAGTAGATGCGCTTTCTTTCACCGAAGCTGAGGCCCGGATAATAGAAGAAATAAAGCCTTACATTTCCGGCGAATTTACAATAACGGATATAAAGAGGGCAAAACTGTCGGAATTATTTTTTAACGACAACGGAGACCGTTTCTTTAAAGCTAAGGTTATGTTTATTTCATTGGATGAAAAAAGCGGTACGGAAAAGAAAACAGCCGTACAAATGCTGGCTCAGGCATCTGATATAAAAGAAGCATTGAAAGTGATTGAAAAAGGAATGGAGGGCACATTAGCCGATTATAGCATTGCTTCCCTCTCCGAAACGACTATTATGGATGTGTTTCCGTATTCGGAAGACCAGAAGAAAAAGATTGTGCTGGTATAACTGTTTGGCCTGTAGATGAGTATTTCGGAAAATATATATTTAATAAGGAAAAGAATACCATCGGGAGTAAAGCTTGTAGCAGTATCTAAGTTTCATGGCGAAACGGCTGTCAGAGAAGCATATGACGCGGGACAGCGTGTATTCGGAGAGAGCCGCATGCAAGAAATAGATCAAAAACGAAACTTACTGCCGGCAGATATAGAATGGCATTTTATCGGGCATTTGCAAACAAATAAAGTTAAAGCGATCGTTCCATATATTCACACTATACATAGTGTCGATAGCCGGAAACTTTTGCTGGAGATAGAAAAGCAAGCCTCTGATATACGGAAACAAGTTTGTTGTTTGCTGGAAATCCATATAGCGGAAGAGGACTCTAAATATGGTTTTTCATCTGATAGTTGCCTGCAACTATTGAATTCGGAGCAGTGCAAAGAATTGAAATTTGCATATATAGGAGGTGTAATGGGGATGGCGACAAATACTGAAGACAAAAATGTTATAAGAGAAGAATTCAGGCGTTTGAAGCAATTTTTCGATGAGATAAAGACTGAATATTATCCTCAGGATGATCGTTTCTCAGAAATTTCGATGGGGATGTCTGACGATTATACGATAGCTGTGGAAGAGGGATCTACACTGATCAGGGTTGGGTCATCTATATTCGGGCATCGCGAATACTAGCATATAAACACAATAAATACCTAAAACATGAATATACAACAACTGGAATATATTATAGCCGTGGACAACCACCGGCATTTTGCCAAAGCTGCCGAGGCTTCGTTTGTTACCCAACCTACGCTGAGTATGATGATACAGAAGCTTGAAGATGAACTTGGCATTAAAATATTTGACCGTAGTCAATTGCCGGTACAACCGACTGTTATCGGTACTCAGATAATCAATCAGGCACGGGTTATTGTTTCTCAGGTAAAGCAGATAAAGGAGATAATTCAGGAAGAAAAAGGTATTGTGCAAGGCGTTTTTAAGTTGGGTATTATACCTACGATAGCGCCTTATCTATTGCCGAAATTGATGAAAGTCCATGAAGAAAACGGCTACGATATTATACTGGTAATAGAGGAAACGACTACAGGGCAGATTATAGAGAAACTTCTCAACGGGGCCTTGGATGGAGCTATCCTGGCTACTCCATTGAAAAATGAAAAGATTACAGAACATCCGGTTTATTACGAACGCTTCTATGCATATGTTTCTCCAAAAGAGACGTCTCTTTATGCGAAAAAAGAATTGGAAGAGGATGATCTGAATATCAATCGCTTGTGGCTTCTTGAAGAAGTACATTGTTTTCGCGGGCAAATTCTTCGTATATGTAATATGCGCAAACGGAAAAGCTCACATTCGCTCTTTTCTTATGAGGCAGGCAGTATAAATACTTTAATAAATATTGTAGATAGTAATAGCGGCCTTACTATTATTCCGGAAATGGCGATAGATGAATTGAGCGAAAGGCAAAAGCGAAATGTGCGTCCATTGAAAGGAATCTCGCCTGTACGTGAAATAAGTCTTGTAACCCGACGCGAATTTTTGCGTGAAAGAGTTTTGGATATTATAATATCCGAAGTGAAACAGGTTGTCCCACAGACATTGCTGAATACTGACCTTAAAAAGTTTATTGTGGATATTTGAAATATTCATATCTCAGAGCCTGTTTAAATTTATATCATTCAGATAAATACATGACAAAAATGTTATGCTGTCCTTACAGGACGCCTGCCGGAGGTTGTGCTCAATTACCCAAGGCGTTGCCTTGGGCTGTAATATTTAACCCTTTCAGGGTTATTGCCCTGGTATTTTCAGGCTGAAAGCCTGATATATCAAAGCCCGTGGCAGCGCCACGGGTAAGGATAACATCATGGGAACAACGCCCTGAATGGGCAGCATATCATTGATAATAATACGGTTGCATTTTTTTTGCCATGTACTTATATCATTCAGATTTAAACAGACTCCGAACTTTTTCATCTGTAAAAAAATATTCTCCTACAACTTTCTGAAAGGTGGTTTAACAACCTCAGCCCTCAAGCTTTTTTCTCTTACCTTGATAAAAACAGGAGTGCCTGAAGTTGCATATTCCGGTTTAACATACCCAAGGCCAACACCAATCTTAGCTGTTGGTGATATGGTTCCGGATGTAACTATACCGATTTTATCCCCATTGTCGTTTACTATATC
The DNA here is from genome assembly GCA_031263965.1 of Prevotella sp. Lineage (GTDB taxonomy): Bacteria > Bacteroidota > Bacteroidia > Bacteroidales > Dysgonomonadaceae > Dysgonomonas. The sequence goes on from JAISES010000290.1 coordinate 4,255, forward strand.
GTATCCATGGCGAGGTATTCCTTTTTCCTGCATTTGGAATCCGGCCAGCTTTCTGCTAACACCGTCTTTTTTCTGTTTTTCAAGAATAGCCCGTGCCGTGAGATCCTTACCGTCCACGAGCTTTGTGATCCATCCCAAGCCTGCTTCTATAGGGGTTGTTGTGTCGTCCAGGTCGTTTCCATAAAGACAAAAGCCCATTTCGAGACGAAGTGTGTCGCGTGCGCCCAGGCCGATCGGTTTAATGCCGAATTCTGCTCCGGCTTCAAATATGGCATTCCAGATATCAACTCCATATTGAGGATAGAAGTATAATTCAAAACCTCCGGCTCCGGTGTATCCTGTATTGGAAATTATTACATTGTCCAGGCCGGAACCTTCAAAACTGCCGATTGCAAAAGAATAATATGGAATTTTTGTCAGGTCTATTTTTGTCAGTTTCTGGAGGGTTGCCAAAGCTTTTGGCCCTTGTATGGCCAGTTGCGCTATATTATCAGATGAGTTCTCCAGGTCGGCCATTTCATCATTGTGACCGGTCAGCCACTTCCAGTCTTTTTCTATATTTGAGGCATTCACTACAAGCATGTATTTTTCGGGTTCGTAGTGATAAGCAATGATGTCGTCGACTATTCCGCCTTGCTCGTTAATTATAGCTGTATATTGCGCTTTGCCTATTTCCAGAGCTTCAAGATTATTACTCAGCATTCTTTGCAAAAATGGAACAGCCCGGGGGCCTTTTACCCATATTTCGCCCATGTGCGATACATCAAATACGCCTACTGCATTACATACTGTCATATGTTCATCGATTATACCTGAGTACTCGATAGGCATATTGTAGCCTGCAAATTCGTGCATTTTCGCCCCCAGGGCAATGTGGATGTCTGTAAATGGTGTTTTTTTCATTCGTATATTTTTTTATTAGTTATTTATTTTGTCTATTGTTTTGGAGCAGGTGTATGACCTTAATTTCATGGTAGATTAATACTGATTTTTACAAAGAAGTCTTATTGCCTTGCCGCCAGCTCCGCTATTTTGACAATTACCTCAACAGCTTTTCCCATCGACTGTACCGGAACAAACTCATAGCGTCCGTGGAAGTTATGTCCTCCTGCAAAGATATTTGGACAAGGCAGCCCCATAAAAGATAAGCGCGCGCCATCTGTTCCGCCTCTGATTGGTTTCACGATAGGAGTTACACCAACCGCTTCCATCGCTTCGAAGGCAAGATCGACCACATGCATTACGGGCTCTACTTTTTCCCGCATATTATAATATTGGTCTTTTATTTCAACTGTAGTGCTGTCAGGATATAGTTTGTTGATAAAGCCGATAGTATCTGTCATTCGTTTTTTGCGTTTCTCGAAAATCTCGCGGTTATGGTCGCGTATGATATAACCCATGACAGCGGCATCTACTGTTCCGGATATATTTGTCAGGTGGAAGAACCCTTCATAACCCGCAGTATGCTCCGGCCTTTCATTCTGGGGTAGAAGAGAAGCCAGCTTGTTGGCTACTACCAATGCATTTACCATTTTATCTTTGGCATATCCGGGATGTACGCTCCGTCCCTGAATATTGATTTTCACACCGGCTGCATTGAAGTTTTCATATTCGAGTTCACCTACCGGACCGCCATCCAGAGTGTATGCCCATTCGCAACCGAATTTTTCCACATCAAAATAGTCGGCTCCGGCTCCGATTTCTTCATCAGGGGTAAAGCCGATACGGATTTTTCCATGTTTAATTTCTGGATGATCTTTCAGGTATTTTATAGCAGTCAATATTTCGGCTATGCCTGCTTTGTCATCTGCGCCT
>JAISES010000354.1 GCA_031263965.1 Prevotella sp.
CACACCCTGCTGTCCTGCAAAATTGAGTTAATGGTATCTATAATACTAAACGGATTATTTATTGGTTTTCTGTCATCTGCACCTATGGGTCCTGTGGGAATGTTGTGCATTCAGAGAACATTGAATGAAGGCAAAGCCCACGGTCTGGTTACCGGTCTGGGTGCTACGGTCGGAGATATGTTAATAGCTCTTCTTGCTATTATAGCCGCTCTCGGACTAGGTTTCAGCACCGAATTTATTCAGCAGCACGAAGGCCCGCTGAAGGTTATAGGGAGTATTGTTCTGATAGCATTCGGCTATGTTGTCTATAACAAAAACCCTTCCAAAAACCTGGCTAAAATAAAAGAGAAAACGACATCTTATTGGACAGTCTTCGTTTCTTCTCTTTTTCTTACTATTTCCAATATTGCAACATTATTTCTCTATATTGCCCTATTTGCCCGCTTCAATGTGATCGATGCGGATAAGCCGTTCGGATATGATCTCATTACCATATTGTTCATCGGAGCCGGCGCATTTTTATGGTGGCTGCTGGTTACTTATTTTGTCAACAAATTACGCAGCAGGTTTAACCCCAGAGGGCTGCAAATTTTCAATAAAATAATAGGCGTCCTGCTGATTGGGCTGGGAATAGCGGGAATAGTGACCGGAACCCTTATGGGTATAGATTTTTTCTAATCCTGAGGGGAGACCAGTTTAATCTTTATGCCATAATAACGACTCATCAGTTCGGCAGAAAACGGGTCTTCGCCATGTATGTAAATTCCACCGGAAAAACGGTCAAACTCATATTCCGGTTTACCATCCTCTTTGGCCTGTTTTATTATAAGTTCGCGTTCTTGCACAATATTCCGGAATGAATTAATTTCTTTAATCGCAAAATAGAATGTAAAAGGGAAGTAAAACAGGCCAAATGTAATAATAAGCATTCGCGCCTGACGAATAAAATTATGTCGAAAATCAAGATTGTTAAATAAAATCCCCACTCCGACAATAAGGTATGTGACGACACCAAACAATGCTCTCCGCGGGAATGTAGGCGATAATACCATCGCATATACGGCCGTAATAGCCGCAATAGTATAAATCAGGCTCAACTTTAAGTTGTCATTTCTATTTTTATCGGGAAAACGGTAAAAGATAACATACATCAATAGAGTAACAAGCAGCAAAGGGCTACAATAAAACAACAGCATCCGGGTACTGTCAAACAAACGATATGCCAACACAAATAAATCGAAAGGCGAGTCCCCTGCCCTTACATAATTCCCCGGCGCAGCTATCATCAAGAAAAAGCCCGACAAGCTTCCAATAAATCCGGTTATCACCCAAACGGGAATATTCCATTTTTGTGAATAATAATAGGCGCAGAACAGGATTGAGATAAGCAACATAGCCCCTGCTGTATTTTCATTTGTCCATCCGGCAATAATACCGCATATAAAAATTCCAGCCGACATTAAAATCTGACTGACAATACTGCTTTTTTGCCCTTGGTACATTCGGAATGGAAGTAAAAACAGTAAAATAAGGGCCGTACCCCAAAGATAATTAGCTGCGCCTGTAATCCAAAAAACCGTATCGCCCAATACAGGCTGCAAAAACCATACGGCCAGATTAATCAGGACAAACAGGGACAGGCTGTTTTTCCCCCTGCCCTTAATATGAAGATAAATAAAGAAGATATATCCGGTATAGACGAGACTATTCAGTAAATCGGCAACGTAAGGTGGAAGCATAAGTAAAACCTGCGCTATAAAATGAACGACACTCCGCCCACCCCACATATAATAGTGATTTTCCTGAGACTCCAGTATATCAGCGACAGACGATACCAATCTGTCTTCGCCATAGACAAACATATAGGCAAAATCATCGGAAATAAGAGGAGTCAGTATATTAAGGATAAATATAGCCGAAAAACTAAGAAGAACAGCAGCTATCCGGAATAAGGCAGGGCTTTTGCCACTCACCACTTCTATCTTATCATAGGTACTACGCACAAAGGCGATCATTCTATCAAATTTATCTATTCTCTGTTTCTCCATCCAAAGTTTACAGCTTAAAATCTTAGCAAAGATAGATATTCAATTCACTTTTTCGTGCAGGTTCCATTATAATTTACACGAATCAGCAGTCAGGCTCAACATGTTTCATTTAGAAGAGGGGGTGTCAAAAGTCAAATTACATCATCAAAGTGTTACTCTCTCTTGTCATTCTGAGTGAAACGAAGAATCTAATCCGACAAGAAGAGATCCTTCACTCTGTTCAGGATGACAAAAAGAAATCAAAAATTACTTTTGATACCGCTCCTTTGAATTTTATCGAAAAATATTATTACAGGATTAGAAAAAGACTTCTTAGCAATTTTTTTATGCTCTTTTCAGCGTATTTTATCCTTTTTACTTTTGGTTTAGCCCGCTAAACCCGCAAGCAAAAAGAAAAAAATCCATCTGAAAATAACTATAAAAAGAATTTGCTATAAAATTCAAACAGTTTCTTTAGTTTTAGCCCTTAATGCGTGAAATTTACCTATTTTTGTACAAAAATTGAAAATATAAGCATGGTACAATCAATGACTGGCTTTGGAAAAGCCTCTGCGGAGTTCAATAAAAGGAAGATTACGGTCGAAGTAAAGTCTCTTAATAGCAAGCAACTGGATCTGTCGGTCCGCCTTCCTAACTTATATAAAAAAAATGAAATGGCCGTGCGAAACCTTTTGTCGCGGGTGTTAGAGCGTGGTAAAGTAGATTTTTTGATATATGTGGAAAATATAGGAACCGAAACGGCGACTCAGATCAACCAGGCCTTGCTGGAAGGTTATTATCTCCAGATAAAAGAAACAGCAGAAAGATTGGGCATCGATACTCCTCAAGATTGGTTTCAGGTGTTGCTCCGGATTCCGGATGTACTGAAATATGAAACTCAGGAAGTGGATGAGGACGAATGGCGTTTTGTAATGACGATCGTTGAGGATGCTTTGAATCAATTGCAATCATTCCGCAAGCAAGAAGGCAATATGTTGGATAGACTGTTTGAAGAAAAGATAGCTAATATATCAGCTTTGCTTTCGGACATAGAACCTTATGAAGCAGAACGTGTAGAAAAAGTAAAAGGACGCATCACAGACGCATTGCAGAAAATAGAAGGTTTCGACTATGATAAAAACCGGTTCGAGCAGGAAATGATCTATTATATCGAAAAATTAGATATAAACGAAGAAAAATCCCGTTTGTCGAATCATATGAAATATTTTCTGGAAACAAAAGATACAGGTTCGGGGCAAGGGAAGAAGCTTGGATTTATTGCCCAGGAAATGGGACGGGAGATAAACACTATGGGCTCGAAATCGAATCATGCCGAAATGCAGCAAATAGTTGTTCGCATGAAAGACGAGTTGGAGCAAATAAAAGAACAAGTATTAAACGTGCTTTAATCTATCGGTGGAATGGGTAAATTAATCATCTTTTCGGCTCCATCGGGATCGGGTAAATCTACTATCGTTAATTATTTGCTCTCTCAAAATATAAACCTGCAATTCTCCATATCTGCAACCAGCCGCTTTCCACGGGGGGAAGAAAAGCATGGTGTGGAATATTATTTCCATACTCCCGGGGATTTCCGGAATAAGATAGCTAATCTGGAGTTCTTGGAGTTTGAAGAGGTGTATAAAGATAAGTTCTACGGAACTCTGAAATCGGAAGTAGAACGTATACTGAATAACGGGGGCAACGTTATCTTCGATGTAGATGTTGTAGGCGGATGTAATATAAAGAAATACTATGGCGACAAAGCCTTGTCTATATTTATACAACCACCCTCAATAGAGGAGCTTCGCCGCAGGCTCGAAAAAAGAGGAACCGATTTGCCGGATGTGATAGACGCAAGGGTGGCAAAAGCGGAACAGGAAATGACATATGCGCCCCGGTTTGATGTCCTTATCAGGAACGACAATCTGGAAGACGCTAAGGCAGAGGTTTTAAAAATTGTAACTGAATTTCTGGATAAATGAACATCGGGATATTTTCAGGATCTTTCAACCCCATACATATGGGGCATGTTATTCTGGCTAACTACATTGTCGAATTTACGGAGATAGACGAAATATGGTTTCTTGTAAGTCCTCGGAATCCGTTGAAATCGGAGGATGAACTGTCGGGCGAACAATCACGGCTGGAAATGACGAAGCTTGCTTTAAAAAAGTATGCGAAGCTTAAAGTGAGCGACTTTGAACTCTCAATGCCGAAACCATCATACACAATAGATACACTCAGGGCCTTACGGGAAAAATATCCCGAAGATAGCTTTTCGTTGATCATTGGCGCCGACAACTGGAATGTATTTGAGAGTTGGAGAGAATACGATAAAATATGGGAAGAGTTTGCGCTGAAAGTCTACCCCCGGTCAGGCTCACGCATTACGATACCTGATAAATTGAAATACAGGGTAGAGGCGCTGGATTCCCCTATTATAGAAATATCGTCTACATTTATCCGTGAAAGTATAGCCGAAGGGAAAAATATAAGTGCGTTTTTGCCGGAAAGCATATATGAATATATTATAGAAAAAGGGCTTTACAAATGAGGAAACGGGATCCGTTTTTCGATTCTCTTAAGTTTATACTGATCTGCCTTGTTGTTTTCGGTCATATCCTCGAATACAGCGGGATCAGGGACATGTTGTCTTTCAAAGTGTACAGCTTTATTTATACGTTCCACATGCCTTTGTTTATATTTATATCCGGATATTTCTCTAAAAATATAACATGGGATAAACTCAAAAAAGCTTTCAAAACATTACTTCCCGCTTACCTTGTGTTTCAGACAATATTATCTGTCCCGAATATGCTGGACGGATCTTTCAGGCTGTTCAATTTTCTTACTTCTCCTCAAGGTATTTTATGGTACATATTGGCCTTATTATATTGGCGGATAATTTTTTATTTTGTCGCCAAAATTAAATTACTGAACTTTCCGGTAGTGGTTATATCATCTGTCCTGATGTCACTCTTAATAGGACTTGTGAATTTCCCTGTTTTCTTATCCATAACCAAAACAATTACATTTCTACCATATTTTGCCTTGGGTTATTACTGTACGGGAAATATTATAGAAAAGATAAGAGGCTGGAATAAATCAGTTTCCATAGCGTTTCTTATTCTGGCTTTTTTGCTGGTTTACACGTTTACTACATCCGATTTTGTACTTAATCTATACGGTGAGTTTTCATATAAATACGTTTTCAATGGTATTGCCGAGGGGCTTTGGTGGAGAATGGCCGGTATCGCTGCGGCTGTTGTTCTGTCTTGCGCGGTAATAAATATCGCGACAGATAAACTTCATAGATGGGGAGGGCGGACACTGGATATCTATTTGTTACATGCTCCATTAGTCTATATAGTGTATGGAGGATTCTTGAGGAAATTTGAAATATCTCCTGACCTGTGGGTTGCTTTAATTGCATTTCCTGTCGTAATGCTGTTGTGTATCATCATGATCCGGATAAAGGTGTTTCACTATCTGGTAAATCCGTCATTGCTATTTAAGCAGAAAAACAAAAGTGAATGAAAAAAACTTTAAATATTCATATTGAAGACTATAATTATAACTTGCCTGACGAACGGATAGCAAAATATCCGTTGGATAGGCGAGATCAATCGAAATTGCTTGTTTATAAAGGTGGTGAAATCGTAGATGATACTTTCTGTAATTTAGCCGGTTATCTTCCTGATAACAGCCTTATGATATTTAATAATACGAAGGTAATTCAAGCGCGTTTACATTTCAAAAAAAATACAGGCGCACAAATTGAAATATTTTGCCTGGAACCATACTTGCCAAATGACCACCAGATTAATTTTCAGCAGACTCATAAGTGTTCCTGGGTTTGTCTTATAGGGAATCTGAAAAAATGGAAAGAGGGCAGCCTTTCAAGAGAGATTGTTTTAAACGGTGAAAAGGTTACAATTACAGCTAAAAAAGTTCAATCGCACGGAGATTCCCTTATTATAGAATTTGAATGGGATAAGCCGGTTTCTTTTTCGGAAATA
>JAISES010000032.1 GCA_031263965.1 Prevotella sp.
AATATGATCAGTTCGGACATGATGCTCCGGGCGGCTTCGGCGGTTTCGGCGGCTTTTCCGATCCATTCGATATATTTTCCAGTTTTGGCGGGTTCGGCGGGTTTGGTTTCAGTGGTCAGCGGGGCCCCAGAACTAACCGCGGATCGGATTTGAGGGTGAAGGTTAAATTGTCATTGAAAGATATTGCTTCGGGTGTAGAGAAAAAAATCAAAGTAAATAAATTTGTAGCATGCTCGCGTTGCAGGGGTACCGGTGCTGACGGAGGTGCTGCCTACGAAACCTGCTCTACGTGTAAAGGCACAGGGGTTGTTACCCGTGTGATGAATACGATTCTCGGCCAGATGCAGACCCAAACTACATGTCCGGCATGTAACGGTGAAGGCAGGGCCATTACTAAGAAATGTCCTCATTGTGCCGGAGAAGGAATTCTTCGCGAAGAAGAGGTTATCACAATAAATATTCCGGCAGGGGTTGCAGAAGGAATGCAACTGTCTATGAGCGGAAAAGGGAATGCGGCCCGTCATGGAGGAATCAATGGAGATTTACTTATAGTAGTGGAGGAAGAGCGGCATCCGGAATTATTCAGGGACGATAACGATGTCGTTTACAACCTGTTATTAAGTGTTTCTACCGCAGCTCTGGGAGGTAATGTTGTTGTTCCTACCATAGACGGCAAAGTAAAAGTTACGATAGATCCGGGGACGCAGCCCGGAAAAGTCCTTCGTTTGAAAAACAAGGGACTTCCCAGCGTAAATAGATATGGAACAGGAGATTTGCTTGTTAATATAAGCGTGTACATTCCGGAAAACCTTAGTGATTCCGAGAAAACAACATTGACCGGATTGGAAAATTCCCCAAACTTCCAGCCAAGCAAGTCTGTGAAAGAAAAGATATTTAATCATTTCAGAAAAATGTTTGATTAAGAAATCCCAAACATATGAATACAATGAAGCTCCGGTTCAATCGTTACCGGGGCTTCTTTTCTGATTATCCCGCGCATTTCTGTCATAATTTTGAGGTGTCTGCCGGAAAGCCGGCATATATTCGTCAATGCCTGCGGGTGTTTTCTTATTTGTTGTCATATTGTTGAAATGAAAATGTTTAAGGTGTAATGATGCTAAACATTCAATTAAAATCATAACTTTGGCATAATAAAAAAAGAGATCATGAAAGTAAAAGATATACTGCATATTATAGAGCAGGTTGCACCTATTCCTTTGCAGGAAGAATTTGATAATAGTGGTGTCCAGGTGGGGGATGTCAACCAAGAGGCGAAAGGAGCTATTGTTTGCATCGATGTTACCGAATCGGTGGTCGATGAGGCTGTGTCTTTAGGCTGTAATCTTATTGTTTCGCACCATCCTTTAGCTTTCCGTGCATTTAAATCTCTTACAGGAAAGAACTATGTAGAGCGATGTATGATGAAAGCGTGTAAGCATGACATTGTGGTCTATGCGGCACATACTAATCTGGATAATGCGTCGCAGGGTATTAACCGGTATTTAGCCGATATGCTCAATTTGCAACATGTAAGGATTCTCGATCCCCAGAAAAATAAGCTGATAAAACTTGTGACATTTGTGCCCCGTTCACATGCCGAATTGGTACGGAGCACGTTGTTCAATGCAGGAGCCGGTCATATAGGCAATTACGATTCGTGTAGTTATAACGTGTCGGGTGAGGGTACTTTCAGAGCAGGCGATGGTTCGAATCCGTTTGTTGGGGAAATAGATGAATTGCATGCCGAGCCCGAAACCCGCATAGAAGTCATTCTTCCCGCGTATAAACAATCCGAGGTACAACGGGCTTTGATTGCCGTGCATCCGTACGAGGAACCTGTATATGATTTCTATGCTCTTGAAAATGTCTGGCTGGGAGCCGGTAGCGGAATTGTGGGGACTTTGCCCGAAGAAATGGATGAGGAAGACTTCTTGTACCTGCTTAAGGATACGTTTAATCTGAAAATGATACAGCATTCTGCTATTCGGGGCAAAACAGTACGGGATGTAGCTGTTTGCAGCGGGAGCGGAGCGTTTCTTATACCCAAAGCCATATCCTATAGCGCAGATGTGTTTATAACCGGAGATGCTAAATATAACGATTTTTATGATGTGGAAGATAAACTGTTGCTTGCTGTGGTAGGGCATTATGAATCGGAAATTTTCACAAAGAATATTTTTTTCGATATTATCTCGAAAAAATATCCTACCTTTGCAGTATATATGTCGGGATTCGATGTAAATCCTGTAAACTATTTGTAATCAGACGGAGACATACTCCCGTTTGTTGCGGATGATGTAGTAAGAAGATAGTAAACTGTCGGATTACTGCATTTTTTTGTAATAATTTTTAACTCTCAATTGTATAATTATGGCTAAAAAACAAGCTGAAAAAGAAATTACGGTAGAAGAAAAGCTGACAACCTTATACTCCTTGCAGCAAAAACTTTCTGAAATAGACAATATTAAGATTCTTCGGGGAGAACTTCCTCTGGAGGTTGGAGACCTTGAAGATGAGATTATCGGTTTGGAAACCCGTATAAAAAAACACGAAGCAGAACTAAAAGAGGCGGATACGGCTGTGTCGCATCAAAAACAAAAAGCAAAAGACAGTTCTTTGAAAATCGAAAAATACAAAGAGCAATTGGATAATGTACGTAATAACCGTGAGTTTGACCACCTGAGCAAAGAGATAGAGTTTGAAACACTTGAAATCGAATTGGCAGAAAAGCGTACCCGTGAATTTTCGCAAGAATCGAAGAATCTTACCGAGCAGATCGAAAAAAGTAAGACTTTCTTGAGCGAACGTTCGGAAGACCTTGCTCAAAAGAAAGCGGAACTGGAAAGTATAGTGTCTGAAACCAGGCAGCAGGAGGAGCAACTACGCGACGAAGTAAAAGATATAGAAACTGAAGTAGAGCCTCGTTTGTTGCATGCGTTTAAACGTATACGCAAGAGCGCCCGCAATGGTTTGGCTGTCGTGTGTATCGAGCGTGGCGCTTGTGGGGGATGTTTCAATAAGATACCGCCTCAAAAACAAATGGATATCAAAATAGGTAAAAAAATTATTGTTTGCGAATATTGCGGGCGTATCATGATTGATCCGGAACTTATCGGCGCAGAATAATCTGAGAAACTGTTTAAGTTTTAGCGAGAAATATTATTATAGAATAGATTATATGTACTTCATCTGCAATATGTTATTACTCGTCATTGCGAGGCGTGAAACGATGAAGCAATCCATAGGAGTAGAAAGCAATTGGATTGCTTCACCTTTCAGGTTCGCAATGACTGGTGAATACATAGTCGAATGTTAAGCATATAATAGTCTATTCTATATAAATTTAATATAAAATCGAAAAGGTTAAAGTTTTCCTTTTCGGTTTTTTTTATGCCTTTTCGGGAAACATAATTAATTCTTTGCTGTTTTGTGAATAATAATATGCGTTTTTTTAATGGAAAACTTTTTATTATTTGCAATTTTATAAATTGCTTATTATTAATTATTTATATTTTAAAATGGAAAACTTTTTATTTTGTTGATAAAATATTGTTGGAAAATTTGCTTTGCACGCTCTTATTCTATAATATTGTATGGTGAAAAATATCATAAGCTTTCCCTTGTAAAACAGAATATAATTAAGCAAAAAAAATACAGAGCAAATGGCACAGAAGGTTTACACTTTTGAAGAGGCATATAATGCCGCATTAAATTATTTTGACGGAGATGAATTAGCCGCTAAGGTATGGGTCAATAAGTATGCATTGAAAGATGCCTCAGGCAAAATTTATGAGCATTCGCCGGAAGATATGCATTGGCGGTTGGCTAACGAAATCGGCCGTGTAGAGGCGAAATATGAAAATGGATTGACAGAAAAGGAACTTTTCGATTTGTTTGACCATTTTAAGTATATTGTACCTCAAGGAAGTCCTATGACAGGCATAGGCAATCATTTTCAGATAGCTTCTTTGTCCAACTGCTTTGTGATCGGTCTTGATGGCCCGTCTGATTCTTATGGAGCGATTATTCGTATAGATGAAGAACAAGTCCAGCTTATGAAGCGCCGGGGCGGAGTAGGGCACGACTTGTCCCATATCAGGCCTAAAGGCTCTCCTGTAAAGAATTCGGCCCTGACATCCACCGGTTTAGTGCCATTTATGGAAAGGTACTCGAATTCTACGCGCGAGGTAGCGCAAGATGGCCGTCGTGGAGCTTTGATGTTGAGTGTATCCATTAAGCACCCTGATTCGGAATCTTTTATAGATGCCAAAATGATAGAAGGGAAGGTTACAGGGGCAAACGTTTCTGTAAAAATAGATGACGCATTTATGCGGGCAGTAGTTGACGGGACACAATATGCCCAACAATATCCGGTTGACTCTTCCGTTC
>JAISES010000397.1 GCA_031263965.1 Prevotella sp.
CCCGTCTTCGGCTGTAACTGTAATATTCACAACATTGTCGCCAACATCAAGCGTTTTGTTCGTTACATTGCCGTTTACTGTTGCCGCTTCATGATTTGCCGTTCCATTCACGTCGATGCTTGTTATACTATTGGCTACGTTTACTGTGTAGACTGTTGTATTCGCATCAAATGACAGTGTTCCGGCGCTTAGCTCAAGACTGCTTAATGTAGCGTCATTGCTTACGCGATGTACGGTTACTGTATAAGTTTTGGTAGTTGTTTCGTCTTCGGCAGTAACTGTGATATTCACCTCATTATCGCCGACCTCAAGCGTTTTACCGCTTACATTGCCGCTTACGCTTGCCGCTTCGTGGTTTGCTGTTCCGCTTACATCAATGCTCGCTACTTCATTGGGTACGGTTACGGTATAAGCGACAGTCTCGGAATCAAATTCAGGAGACAGTGTTCCGTCGCTTACCATCAGCTCTTTTAAGGTGGCGTCGGAAGAAACCGGACAGGTAATAAAATAATACGTATAACCTTTTACATTATCTATTCCATCGGGAACACGCCTGCCAAAACCTACTTTAACAGTATCTTTAGCGATATTGTCGGAAAATTTGAATAAAATGGAATCGCGACTGTAACCGATATCAGACTGATTGAATGATTCAACAGACAAAATTTCACAGCTGGCAGGAAAAGACGGGATGATAACAGTCGAATCCTTTTCAATTTCCAGCGTTACAGATGCAACGAACCAGGCTGTGTCAAAAATCTGTTCGTCAAAACTCAGATATACGGAATTGTCCGTAAAACCGGATTTTATCTGATGATCTAAACTGTTTGCCACAGTAAGTTCTTTTTCATTGTCGTACAGTACATAAACCGAGTCATATTCGCTATGTGTCCAAATATTGTAATTGATTATCTTTTCAGAAGTAAGCAAATCAAAGTCAGTGTATAATTTTCTCACTCCGTAAAACGGCTTTTGCAGGCCTATGCCAATAATGGTAAACAGGCATTGCTGGCTGTCTTTTAGAAGCTCAAAATCTTGAATATAGTTGCTTGTCGCATCGACCAGTAACTGTGGAGAGATTGAGAAAACCAATACATCCACCGATTCTAAAAAATTATTGCTCAGGTTCACCCAGTTCAAATACCTCAAAATAATGAGCGGAGACACATTGCGTAGTCTGTTAAATGACAGGTCAAGTTTTTGAATATTCGGGAAATACACAATATCCCGTATATCCGTCAAACCAAATCCGGACAAATTGAGTACAGTAACCGTATCTGCCGTTTCTTTAGTAACAGGCGCTGTTTCGGCGAGCCCCAGATTATATCTTACGGCATTTTCAAAATCGCCTGAATATAAGTTCAATTTTTGCGCTACTCCCTCGCAGGTTAATAGCAGTAGAAAGAACATAAAAATATATTTTGTTTTCATCTTATGGTAATGTTAATATTAATTTATCAGCCATATATTCAACATCTCCGTTTTGTGAATGAAAGGAAATGTCTATCCGTCCTGATGAACGGTGAGGATCAGTACATTTTGACGTTAACGGCACCCATGAGATTCTCCCGTTTGACCATGATATCTTTACCTGTCCGGAGGTCATATATCCGCCTGAAGTCTGTCCGATTCCGTAGGTTAACGCTTCGCGTTTTTGTTCTCCACTTTTGTATAGTTCTCTGTGTCCGGATGCTGCACGTCCCTTATTATAGTACAATTCTACTCTATCTACTTGAGAAGCTATATCGTTCGAAGAAAATCTATCCTTTAAAAAGCCCAGGGGCCAACCCTTGTCATGTTTTACAATAATATCAATTTCCCCTTCTCCCGTATCGTATTCTATCAATGCGTTATCATACAGGAAACTTTCCATGTTTTTTATTGCTGCCGCCGCTTTTTCTCCAACATCAAAATAGACTTTGAGTATATTTCCCAGCGGACCTCCGGTTTCATCCAAAATTTTGCTACATATAGAGAAGAAGATGACGGGGTCGTATTCCTGTGTACGCAAAGCGTCCAGCTCTCCTATCAATTTGATTAAAGTCTGTACATCTTGCTCCACCGCCAAAAAATACTTCATGTCCAACTGTTCCTGAATACTTCGGGAAATATCTCCCATAACGGTTCTCATCAGTTTATTTTTCTTGGCAGGATCTTTTTCCGCTCCGGATACAATGGTTAATGCATCTATAAATGATTTCGTACCGAACTTCGAATTAACCATCTGCATATATTCTTCCGCCGTTTTATATACATCCTGATTTTCGATTTCTACAAGAGCAGGGTTGCTGTAGCTGCCGGAAGCCAGCTGTTTTTTACTGAGCAGCGTACTGCCCTGCTTTTGCTGCGAAAGTATCGTAAACCGGTATGTTCCTGTGGGCTTCCGTATTCCGTCGGGAATTACGAAGTTCAATCCTGCCTCCGCGCCGGACGCCAGACTTGCCATTTCTACTTTGGCTATTTCCGTATCAAGCGTTGAGTATGCATACTCGTTTCCTGCCGTCGTGTTCATCGTCAAATATAGCCACCCGCTCCATTGCGTTTCGGATATGTTTTTTACCCTTATGTCAAAGCTAAGCGGCTGATTGACTTTTATAGCGCCGTTGTCTATCATGAAATGGTGAAAGTCTTCGTCTATAGCCGAAGCAAGCTCCAGTTCCGGTTTTTGGGCGATAACAGCAGTTCCTCCTCCATAGTTATAATCTATTTCTGCTGTAAGGTCAAATGTTAAATCAGGTGTTTTCTCCGTAATATGGTAATTCATTCCATCGGTAAACAGGTATCCGTATTTCGGTTTGAACTTGTAGCCCTCTTTTTCGGCTGTAAGCTTTCCCTGCGTGCCGTAGGGGATGCCCTGAATTAAGTATTTTCCATCGGGAGAGATATAGACCTGATTGTTGTGCGAAAATGTCAGTTTAACGTTTTCGACCGGTACGGACATTTCATCCCTGACAGTTCCCATCAGGCTTCCGTCCAGATGTACGTTTTCGTTTGCATCGTTCACTTCGACAGTAGCGATGTTGGACGGATAAGCCTTGTTTTCGTTGATGCTGTACGCTTCTACCCTGTAACTGTAGCTTCCTTCTTTCGGATTGTCTATTTTCAGGATTTCTGTCGGATGAGCGGTTGTTTTTTCTACGGCAATAGATACGTTATTTCTGGAAAGTATGTAATAGTCAATGTCTGACAATGAATTCCATTTCAACTGAATCAGATTGTTTTCAGTTTTGCTTGCCTCTAAGTTAATGGAAGCTCCGTCCGGAGCAGATCCGCGAACGATGTTTACTACATCTGTTTGAAGCGTAGATTGATTGTTATACGAATTTTGGAAAGCGATGTTCAGCTTGTATTTGCCTGCGGGAATACCAGTGAAATCAATCGTATCCTGCAAATGCACTTCGCTTTTCGACGGAGAAAATTCAATGTTTTTTTTGACATTTTCGTAGCCGCCAAGCCAGCAGACATATTGAGTAAGCTGTGCATCGCTCGCCTGCGCATCGCTTGCCACAGGCAGTTGCAGACCCTTGCTGAAGTAGGTGGAATATACAGCGCCGCCGGCAACTTGGAGCATGAGCTTGTGCAAGCCGTTGTCGATTTCCGAAGTGCCGACAGTCTGACTGAAATCAGGCTCGCGGGTGTTTTGCACTGCCGGAGCGAGCGCTTTGCGATTACCGATTTCCTGATTGAACCAGTAAGCCAGCGTTACAGACGTTTTAAAAAAATAATTCTCGGTGACGGGACTGTATGAACCGTCCGAATTTTGCAAGCGCATATATACTTTGTGCAATCCGGAAGCCAGATTACCCGTTTCCAAACTTAAATTCACTTGCTGTTCATTTCCGCCCAGGGAAACTGTTTGTCGGCTGGCATAGCCATCGTTAAACCAGTATTCCAGACGTGCGAGCTGTTGCGCGAAAACACTGTTCGCACAACATATCAATAAAATAAAATAAATAATTCTTTTCATATTACGATGAATAGGGTTAATATTGTAATAAAATATCATAACGTTTATTTTGCTTTTACATATACCTGTATGTTGAGTTTGCCGTTTTCATCCGTTTGTTCGGGAATAATTTTCGATACAATCCTTGGAACAGGAGGTAAAGCCGAATCGCTAAAACCTGTCCCGCCATAAATGCCTATGTCTGTGCCGTCAGTTGCGGCGTTTTTACCTTGACTGCCTTTAAGGGAATAGTTGCAGACAGGGGTAACGCCGGTAATGGGACCTTCAAAAACATCTCCCCAATCACCGACTATTTTTATTGAGCCGTAGCTCTCATCTTCATCTCTCCAGTCTCCCCATCCTTTCCAGTCTCCAGTGATCATATTGTTCCGAATAACGCTATTTTCTAAAAAAGAAGTCCCATTGCTGCCCATCAAAATATTATTGAATACTTGAGAATTCTGTATAGCATAAAGAACATCATCATCATTACCATTATAGCTATGCCTAATTACATTATGATCTATTGCCCCGCCATTCACGAAGGAAATAGTATGTACTACATTATTTGTAAATCTAATAGCGCTCTCGCCACCATATGAAATATTCCTAATATAATTCTGATTAATCACAATATCCTGGCAATTACTGTTTCGTACCTGAACGCTGTTTACATTGCAATAACGCAATAAAAAGTTATTTATTGCAACTTCGTCTGTTCCAATATATACATTTCCACTTAAATACACTCCCATCAAGGCGCTATTGTTAGCTCCGCTTTCGAAAAAGAGATTACCGCCTACCATTGTAGAACCGTCGGCGTTGTCATTATCCGGCTTGTGTCCGATACCGATAATGGTCAGTTTTTTGGTAATCTTCGTCTCGTCCTTTACCTGAAATCCGCCGCCGGATAAATAGACAGTACTGCCTGCCACCGCTTGAATAATAGCACTGTCGAGGCTGGTGTACAATGTTGTTGCGCCACTGGGGGCAACTACCGAAATCTGTTGTGCATTTGCCATTGTCCCGACTGCTATGGCAAAAAGAATATATAGAATTATTTTTTTCATCTTATTATTTTTTACTGAATAATTACTGTATTATTTTGCTTTTACATATACCTGTATGTTGAGTTTGCCGTTTTCATCGGTCTGTTCTGCGATTTTCTTGTTTATGATGCGTGGAATGGGAGGTAAAGCCGCATCGCTAAAGTTTGTGCCGCCATAGATGCCCACATCCGTGCCGTCGGTTGCATCGCCTTTGCCCTGACTGCCTTTCAGTTGATAGTTGCAGGCAGGGCTAACGCCCGTAATGGGACCTTCAAAAACATCTTCCCAATCCCCGACTATCTTTATTGTGCCGTTGGTCTCATCTCCCCAATCTGCATTAAGCATGTTGTTACGAATGATGCATTCGGATCCGGAATGAATATTAGATGCGTCTATCAAAATATTGTTGGATATTTGAGTGTTTGACACATTCAGCAAAGCATAGTTATGATAGCTGGAGTATTGATTATATCTAACTATATTATGGTCTATTACGCCACCATTTACAGAATTAATAGAATGTAATACATTATTTGTAAGAGTAATGGCGCTATTTCCCCCTCCAGAGCGCTCTCTAATATAGTTCTGGTTGATCACAATACCCTGGCAATTGCTGTTTTGTATCTGAACGCTGTTCACATTACAGTAACGCAGCAAAAAATTATTTACCGCCACTTCGCCTGTTCCGATATGTACATTTCCGCTTAAATGCACTCCCATCAGGGCGCTGTTGCCGGATCCGCCTTCAAAGAAGAGATTACCGCTTATTATTGTGAAACCGTCGGCATTGTCATTGTCCGGCTTGTGTCCGATACCGATGATGGTCAGTTTTTTGGTAATCTTCGTCTCGTCCTTTACCTGAAACCCGCCGCCGGACAGATTGCCGGATAAATAGAGGGTACTGCCTGCCGCCGCCTGAGTAATCGCGGTGTCGAGGCTGGCGTACAGTGTGGTGGCGCCTCCGGGCGCTACAACCGAAATCTGTTGTGCATTTGCTGCAACGATGGCTGCAAAAAACGCCATCCATGTTAAAAATACTTTTTTCATAATCTTTTAATAACTTATTTATTCTTATGTTTTAATTTATTCTTTAATTCTTAATTGTCCTTTTTGTCTGAATCAGACAATTTGTGGATAAACAAACCTTATTTTCACCTAATTTCAAAAACAAAACAACCTCAGTAGC
>JAISES010000418.1 GCA_031263965.1 Prevotella sp.
TTTTCCTGAAAAACAACGCCAACCTATATTATAAAATACATAATAATCCATATAATAATTAAAACCATATATATATCGATCAACTTGATAATTGGATCTATTAAAACCTTAAAATCATAAAAAGCGACAGGTATCGTTCCTCTTATAAAAGAATAAGGACCGATAAGAGCTAAATAATGAGGTAATTTGTTTTTTATTGTATAGCTAAAAAAAGAAAGCTTTGTCAGATTAGCTATGCGATGAGCGACGAACGTAATAATTTTGTTGAGAGACAATTGCAATATGTATACAATAACAACTACCAGGCTCAGTAAAACAATCAATTTTGTATATACAATCCATTGCTCAGCAACACCCATGCCTGCAAGAAAATCCTGCATCCATACGGCGATACCCTTAGTGATAGTACTAGCTTCGTTCTGTATTTCCCGTGTATCCATTATTTTCAATTTGCATATATATTATCCATCCTGGAGAATACTTTTTTACTGTTAAAGTAACAATTTATAGTATCGTTCATATTGAATATCCGGTTACTATTCTGATAGGACCATCTCCCTTGAATAAAAATCCGGCATAAATATACCTCATCAGGATTTTTCCGGCTACTCTCCGGTATTTTCTCATATGAGACGGCTTTTATATTGTCTATTTTAGTAATAGTGCCATTATCAGCATCACTATTTCTGATATGCTGTTTTACGGCAGCCGCCATCTTATCCAATTCATACTGTGAATTACTACATGAGAATAATCCAATGATGAGTAAAATATAGAATATTGATTTTTTCATAATTAATTCAAGTTGTTATTTATTAAACAATACCGGTCAGTGGTTTGATTAAGTTTAAAATATATATAACCGTCAATTTGAATGAATTCGTATAATTTATATCAGACCATCGTTCAAATTTACGGAATCTTAATACTTAAAGCAAATCAGTATTAATATTTATGTATTTAAAGGCTAAAAAGTTTAAGAAACTGTATAAATTTGCTATAAAATTCAAACAGTTTCTAAAGAATTTACTGTTATTTTTCAAGAATATTATTAATTTAGCATTTCGTATGCATCCTTACAGGGATGCTTTTCAGCTTTGATATAATGAATCCGGCAATGAAAAACTTGTGTGATCATGTTACTACCCAATGGAATGAAACCATAAAAAAGAGAAAAGGTTTAGCAACTGCAACTGTTTTTGTCGCATCTGTAATATCTGTTGTTTGCGAAGCTATAATTTTTTTACCCGAACTATGTGATTTATTTCTATAAATAAAGACTAATAACAGAATATCAACAACTATGAAAAAAACGTTATTTACACTATTTACACTATTTATACTCTTTTCGTGCAGTAAACCAATGTACTTGAATGTAATGACTTTCAATGTACGCTTCGATTACGCCGGAGACGGGCCTAATAATTGGCAATACAGGAAAGATGTAGCTGCAAAAGTCGTAGATATATATGATGTAGATATCATGGGAGGACAAGAAGTCTTGAACAACCAGCTAAAAGATTTATTGGAACGACTACCCGAATATGGCGCAATTGGAGTAGGGCGCGATGACGGACTGGAAAAAGGAGAATTCTCACCTTTACTATATAAGAAAAATAGATTTACAGAAGAAAAATCCGGTACTTTCTGGATAAGTGAAACTCCTGATATCGCAGGCAGCACGGGTTGGGATGCCGCATGCAACCGAATTGCCAGTTGGGCTATACTGAAAGACAAGAAATCAGGCAAACGCATATTTGCTATAAACACACATTTAGACCATATGGGGCTTACAGCACGCAAAGAAGGGGCTAATCTATTGATCGCCAAAATAAATGAACTCGCCGACGGATTGCCGGTTGTATTAACAGGAGACTTTAACGATCTGCCTGCATCCGATGCCGTAAAAAATATCACAGATATTACAAAAAAAGGATATCTGACCGATAGTAAATCAATAGCATCTAAAGTTTCCGGTTCCGACTGGACTTTTCATGACTTCGGAAGACTTCCTACTGATAAGCGTGAACGAATAGATTATATTTTTGTCAACAAGCAAGTTAAGGTATCGGATTATGAAGTTTTACAAGACACGCTAGACAGCGTATTCGTATCCGATCATAAGCCTGTATACACAAAATTATCAATAAAATAATACACCTTTTAATACGATCAATATGAGAAAATTTTTTATTTTAATTGCTTTTATAACCGTAACCGGCTTGATGGAAGCACAAGGGCCAAAATTACCGATCGATCCGGATGTAAAATACGGGAAGTTGGATAATGGGCTTACCTACTACATCAGACACAATGCTTATCCCGAAAAAAGAGCGGATTTTTATATCGCTCAAAAAGTAGGTTCGATGCAAGAAGAAGATAATCAGGCCGGGCTCGCTCATTTTCTTGAGCATATGGCCTTTAACGGTACAAAAAACTATCCGGGCAAAAAAACAATGCTCAACTATCTGGAAAGCATCGGTGTTAAGTTTGGAGCAAATGTAAATGCTTATACATCTTTCGATGAAACAGTATACAATTTGTCAAATGTACCGGTTATACGCGAAGCCATCATCGATTCCTGTTTACTTGTTTTACATGACTGGTCCGGCTTTATCGCTCTCAAAGAAGAACAGATAGATGAAGAACGTAAAGTAATTAAAGAAGAATGGCGTACCCGCAGCGGTGCACAATCCCGCATTTGGGATAAACAACTTCCGGTAATTTATAAGGAAAGCAAATATGCGGATCGTATGCCTATCGGCAAAATGGAGATCGTAGAAAACTTTCCTTATCAAGTGCTGAGAGATTATTACCATGAATGGTACAGACCCGATCTGCAAGGAATCATCATTGTAGGGGATATCGATGTAGACGCCGTGGAAGCAAAAATAAAGACTCTGTTTGCCGACATACCTAAACCTGTAGATCCGGAGGAAAGGGTATACTTCCCTGTACCCGACAACGAGGAGCCTATCGTTTCCATCATAACCGATCCGGAAGCTGTAAGAACCCAGGTTACACTCTATATCAAACATGATATTATCCCCGCAGAAGTGAAGGAAACACAAGCCGGCCTGATTGTTTCGGGTATAAAAGCTCTGGCATCAAGTATGTTATCTGACCGGTTAAGCGAGATTTCACAAAAAGCCGATGCCCCTTTTGCCGCATCATATGCCTATGACGGCGAATTTTTTGTATCTAAAACCAAAGATGCCTGGACTACAATTGCTTTGAGCAAAGAGGGTAAGATTGATGAAACCTTGGCAAGTCTGGTACGCGAAAATGAGCGTATCCGCAAATTCGGATTCACCGAAACTGAAGTGGAAAGGGCAAAAGCTGCGATACTAAAGAACTACGAAAATTCATACAATAACCGTAATAAACAATTAAACAATGTATATGTACAGGAGTATATACGTAGTTTCAGTGACGGCGAGGCTATACCGGGAATAGAATACGAATATAATTTTATAAAACAATTTGCACCTGTCATTACAGCCCAAATGGTTAATCAGGTAGTTCAACAACTGATCGACAACAAAAATATTGTAATAACTGTTACCGGACCCGAAAAGGAAGGCCTGAAATATCCGACAGAAGCCGAATTATTAGAAGTATTCAATGAAGTAAAAGCTGAAGACATCACGGCTTATGCCGAAACGCTTTCTGATGAACCTCTGATTACAACTATGCCAAAAGCGGGAAAGGTTGTTAAAGAGACAACAGATACTAAATTCGGAACAACAGTATGGACTCTTTCAAACGGGATGAAAGTCGTTCTTAAGAAAACAGATTTCAAGGACGACCAGATATTAATGTCAGCCACCGCATATGGCGGTACCTCAGTATTCCCTGATGCAGATATATTTAACGCCGGCATGGCGGGTATGGTTCCTGCTTTAGGCGGGGTTGGCAACTTCAGTGCTACAGACCTGAGAAAAGTATTAGCAGGAAAAACGGCCGGTGCAAATGCATTTATTTCACGTTGGACACAAGGCATGAGTGGATCATCGTCTATCAAAGATGCAGAGACTATGTTACAGTTAGGCTACCTGAATTTTACATCTCCCCGCAAAGATGAAGGTGCATATAACACACGGATGGATTTGATCAAGACCCAGTTGAAAAACATAAGCACTGAGCCATCCAGTATTTTCAACGACTCCATTACATCGTCAATGTATGGAAACAATCCCCGCATGAAGAATCTGAAATTGGAAGATGCGGAAAAATTAAATTACGAGCGTATTATTGAGATCTACAAAGAAGCTTTCTCAAATCCCGGCTCATTTACATTTACATTTGTAGGAACCGTAGACGAAGCGGTAATAAAACCTCTGGTTGAACAATATCTGGCTTCTCTTCCGTCCGGCAACAAAAATGCTAATTACAAAGCATATGACGCTTCTATAAAGAAAGGTGAAATTCGAAACATATTCGATCAGGAAATGAAAACTCCTAAAACGAGTGTATTCAATATTTATAGTGCAACTTTGAAGAGAGATCTGAAAACTGAAATTTCTCTATCCGCCCTGAAACAGATACTGGATATTGTATACGTCCGTACAGTAAGAGAAGAAGCAGGAGGCACATATGGTGTAGGTGTAGGCGCCGGCATAAATAGAATACCTGACGGACAAACAATCCTTCAGATGTCTTTCGACACAGATCCTGAGAGAGTAGCCACAATATCTCCTATCATCGATCGCGAAGTAAAAAAGATTGCCGAAAGTGGCCCTGAGGATGCCGACTTCCAAAAGGTAAAAGAATATATGCTTAAGAAGTTCCAGGAGGATGAGAAAACCAACAATTACTGGAATAGTATCCTAAGCAATTATTATTTCTATAATGACGATAATCATTCTACTTATCAGTCGATAGTCAGCGCTCTGACAAAAGACGATATTAAAAATGTAACAAAACAGCTTGTATCACAAAATAACTTTATAGAAGTAATAATGAATCCTAAGTAATAAACGATATTATCTTCTTATAAAAGCCGCTTGGGATTCCAGGCGGCTTTTTTGTTGCCTTATCGTCACATTATCTTAACCAAACCTTAACGAGGCAACGTTTATGTTTTCAAATGTTTAAGCTTTTCTTTGTGTCATAATTAAAAATTCAATGAAAAAGACATCTCTTATTATTTTCTTAACAGCACTAGCGGGCATAAATGCTTCTTTTGCTCAAGATTCCCTGGCATTTAAGCCTTCAGGAAAAGTTATAGCCCGTAGCTTTTTTGAATATAGCGCCGGTTTGAGGAAGGTGAACGAAGAAACAGGATTCGATATTACAAGAGCATTTCTTGGTTATAGCTACAAATTTACGCCCACTCTGCAAGGGCAAGTTATTATTGACGGTGCGTCGGGTAAAACCTCCGCCGACGGCTTGGAGGTCTACTTGCGGAATGCATCCATTAACTGGAATGATAAGGGATTTAACATCAATGTCGGGCAAATAGGGCTGATGCAATTTAGTATTCAGGAAAAATATTGGATGCACCGTTATGTTATGAAATCATTTCAGGATTTGAACAAGATGGCGCCAAGCGTAGATCTCGGGATTACAGCAGAATATGAATTCAACCCGTACATCTCTGCCGATTTAAGCCTTACGAACGGAGAAGGCTATAAAAAAGTCAAGAAAAATAATAGTACGCGATATGCCGCTGGGCTTAACTTACATCCTGCAAAAAATACTGTTTTCAGAATATATACCGGCATCTACAACGAAAGTGAAGATATGAGGGACGCTTTGCCCGGCGGCGTTACAGGAATAGATTATAAAAACCAATATACACTATCCCTTTTTGCTGGCTATCAGGACAAAATTATTTCGGGAGGAGTTGAATATAACCGCATATACAACAAAGGTTTTATTGAGAAAAAAGATTATTACGGCTATTCCGTCTATGCTTCCGGAAAGCTAGTCGGAAAATGGAGGGGATTTGCCCGTTACGACCTGATGGATTCTAATAATCCGGCAGCATTTACAAGCCCATGGAACAGTCTCGACGGGCAATTGATGATGTTCGGCCTGGAATTTCAACCTATGAAACAACTAAAAATAGCGCCTAACTTTAGAAATATAAATGCCGACAGAGCCAAAGCCGGACAATATTTGTTCATTAATGTAGAATTCAATCTGTAACTTGATTTTGATAGAATGCCGGAATAAATAATGTATTTTTGTACAAAATAAATTATCATGACATATATTGAAGTTAAGTTTACATGTACGCCAAACAATGAAATAGTTAACAGCATACTATCTGCAACAATCGGGGAAATAGGCTTCGAAAGTTTTGTAGAAGACGAATGCGGCACAACTGCCTATATCCAAAGCGACATATTTGATGAAGAGAAATTGCAAGAGGTACTTAACAACCTGCCTGTCGAAGCTGAAATCATTTATACTTTCAAGAGTATTAAAGAGCAAAACTGGAACGAAGAATGGGAGAAAAACTATTTTCAGCCATTAATTATAGATAATAAATGTATTATTCAGAGCACATTCCACAACGTACCGCCTACATATGACTACAACATATACATAGATCCTAAAATGGCATTCGGGACAGGTCATCATCAGACTACAGAACTAATAATACGGGAAATACTGAAAGGTGACTTCAAAGGGAAATCGGTACTTGATATGGGAACCGGAACTGCTATTCTGGCTATTCTGGCATCGATGAGAGGTGCTGGTCCGATTACGGCTATCGATATAGATCAATGGGCATATGATAACGCTATTGAAAATCTGAACTTGAATCACATAGAAAATGTAGATGTACAGATCGGAGGCGCTGAGTTGCTTGGCAATAGGACATTCGACATAATCCTGGCCAATATAAACCGTAACATCCTACTGAATGATATTCATATATATTCATCTGTATTGAACCGGGGCGGATATCTTTATATGAGCGGTTTCTATGAGGAGGATACCCCTTCTATTGCCGAAGAATGCAATAAGAACGGACTTACATTGTGCTATAATACAACAAAAGAAAACTGGACTGCTGTTAAGTTTGCAAAAGCCTAAAAAAACGTCAGAGGAGGCTTCCGTTCCGAAACCTCCTCTGATGTGTGAGTTAATTAGGTATTAGGCTTTAAAGTAAATAAAGATTGTTTGGTTATCAGTACAAAGAAACGACTTTTAAGATACCTTACCAAATTAAAAAATATATTATAAAACATATTTTTTATAAATAATACTAACATTTTCCTATTGTTTTTAACAAAAAAAATCACTACTCACTTTCGGGCTAAAACCCTCCGGTTATTTCCTGATTATCAAAATCTCTTTCACTAAATCTGCTGTTACATTATGACATTCTCCTAATTTCCAGCCTCTTTTATTCAGACGCCCGGCAACCTTGGCAATAGCTTCATCACCCAAATCATAATCTGAAAGATGTGTTTTTACTCCCATTTTTTCAAAAAAGTTCTCCACAGCCCTGATTGTATTATCGATACCGTCCGTTCCAAAAACTTCCTTACCCAAGCGGATAATCTTCTTCCTTTTTTGCTCTTTTAATACAGTCATTACACCCGGAAGCACGATTGCAAGTGTTTGCGCGTGGTCTAAACCATAAAAAGCCGTTATTTCGTGTCCGATCATATGAGTAGCCCAATCCTCGGGAACACCCTGCGATATCCATCCGTTAAGAGCCCATGTAGAAGCCCACATCAGATTTGCACGTACATCATAATCTGTTGGTGCAACCAATGCCTTCGGTCCCTCTACAACTAAAGTTTTTACGATTGCCTCAGCCATATGATCCTGCAACAAGACGCTACCCTCATTATAAGTCAGGTATTGCTCCATCACATGCACAAAAGCATCCACTACCCCATTCCCTATCTGACGAGGAGGCAAGCTGTAAGTCACTGTAGGATCAAGCACCGAAAATTTAGGATAAGTATATGCTGATCCAAATGCCAGTTTCTCCTGCGTTTCGGCGCGGGTGATAACTGCTCCGGCATTCATTTCCGAACCTGTCGCAGGCAATGTTAGAATATCTCCGAAAGGAAGAGCCTTCTTCACCTCACTTCTTCCGGACAATATCTGCCACGGGTCTCCACCCTCGAAACACACAGCTGCCGCTATAAATTTAGTGGCATCCAATACCGAGCCTCCACCTACAGCTAGAATAAAGTCAATGCCTTTTTCTTTTATCAAGGCTACAGCCTTCATACAAGTCTCGTAGTGCGGATTGGGCTCTATACCCGAGAATTCATACCATTCATAGCCGCTCAATGCTTTAGCTGCCTGATCGTATACTCCATTATTCCTGATACTTCCACCGCCGTAAGTCATTAACACCTTACTACCCTGCGGAATCTCGTTTACTATTTCGTTGATTGTATCTCTCCCGAAAATAATTTTTACAGGATTTGCATAAATAAAATTTTCCATACTCTACTTTTTGCGATAAGAAACAAAGGTATAGATTTAATATTGTCCTTTCATTTTTTTAATATTAAAGATGTTAAAAAGATTATTTTTTAAACACGCTATCCTCCTGTTAGAATTCCGCCATCAGCTTCACATTAACCTGTCTGCCTGTAAGATAATTAGGAACAGCATACTGATGATTGTACACATCACTTACCCAATAGTATGTGTTCGTATTCTGCATATCGAAGATATTAAACACATCCAACCCTAACCATATATTTTTAAATGCTTTGCAAAACGAATTCTTATTGCGAATAGCAAAACTTTCCCCTAATATTTGCCATGAGAAGCCAATATCGACACGCTTATAGGCAGGAGTACGGAAATATCCATCTTCATATCCTCTGTGCGGAGCCGAAACAGGCAATCCTTGGGAAAACAGACCTCTAAGACTCATGCGTAAACGCTCGTAACCGGGGAAGTAATCCTGAAAAAACAGGGCAAAATTGTATCGCCGGTCAGTAGGCAGCGGAACTTTTACCCCCTGTATATCCTGTTGAGCCTTCATTATACCAAAGCTAACCCAGCTATCGGCGCCCGGGATAAATTCACCATATAGTTTCAGGTCGAGTCCCACGGCGTATCCTTTTGATGAATTTTCGCCCGAATACCTGATCTTTACGTTGTTTACGGTATAAGGTATCAGATCAGACATTTTCTTATAATATAATTCGCCCGACAATTTAAAAGGAGGTGTAGTCTGATCTTTACCTCTAAAATAATAATCGCTGCCTAAAACTATATGAACAGATTTTTGAGATTTAATATCTTTATTCAGTTCTATAACGTTATTCCCGTCAACATCGGCTATACGCTGAAATTCTTTATAGAAAGGGGCCTGATAATAGATTCCTCCCGCCAGGCGCACAGAAAAATTATCCATACCTTCCGGCACGAAAGCTAAAGCCCCGCGCGGGCTAAATATAAATTCTTCATTGAAACTCCAGTAACTGGCGCGAACTCCGGCATTCAGAATAAATAACCCCTTTTCTGTATTAAATCGATACGTATCCTGCAAGAACCCTGAAAAGCGCGATGAATTGATGCGATTATCCGATTTCAGGTTCGAATACATATTCGCGTTTATGCCTGTGTACGGTAACGAGTATCCCGCCGAATCGCGCATCTCCCACTCTTTGATCTTATCTTTTATTTTCTCCCTCTGATATGTCAGCCCCCATTTTAGCAAATGATTATCCAACCTGAAATCACCAAAATGAGTGAAGGTATATACTTCCGATTCTACCTTGTTACGCGCATGCTCCATGTATGTACCTATCCCCAGGACAGAGGAATCGTCTGTAACTTCAGATCCTGATGCATCAAATTCTTTCAACAGATAACGGCCTTCTATATCGTAACGCTCCTGCTCGTCAGAAGCGAAAGTAGAACCGGTGATGCCAATATTAAGATTTTCATTAATCTTGCCTTTCAGCGTCAGGGCAGCCTGATATGTAAGGAATTTATCCCTCTCCTGTCCATCGAAGTGAACGGTAAAATTCCGTAGTATTTGCAATGTACCGAAACTTGTGCTACGTGTACGCGGGGTATACTTATATAGGTTATGCGAATAATTTCCCAGAAAGCCAACCTCCCACTTCGAAGAAAAATCATAGGTCATATATGATTGTATATCAAAGAAAGAAGGGTCATACTCCGCCTTTGTATCCGTTGTATTCATCAATGAACGGATTGTCTTATAACGAATCCCTGTAATTTGAGAGAAATGTCCCGAAGAATTGCCCACATGTATATTTCCTCCTAAAAATCCGGTAGAGGCTGAGCCTTCAAATTTCGCAGGTTTACGGTATGTAATATCAAGAACAGAGGACATTTTATCTCCGTACTCAGCGCTATATCCTCCTGCCGAAAAAGCAACGGTCCTGACCATGTCAGGATTTATAAAACTTAACCCTTCCTGTTGGGCAGAACGCACCAATAAAGGCCTGTATATTTCCAGCCCGTTTACATAAACTATATTTTCATCGAAATTACCTCCGCGTACCGAATACTGCGAGCTTAGCTCATTATTGGCACTTACGCCGCCCATAGTCACAAGAAGCGATTCTAGGCTCCCCCACGGACTGGAAGTCCGTCTGGTTGCCAGATAATCGATCCGCTCAATTACGGTGGTCACGGTACGTTGTCCTTCGACCGTTACCACATTCAGATCCCGGCTATCTTCGTCCATTGCAACGTCCAGTTCAATATCTTTGTCCAATCGCGGAATAATATACTGGTGCTGATGATAGCCAAGCAGCGAAAAAATAATCTTAATAGAATCCCCCGGCCTTACAGACAGGGAATATTCTCCTTTGGCATCCGTCACTACACTGTTTCTACTATAAGCCGGAGAAACGGACACATTTTCCAGAGGTTGCTTTTGCGAATCGAACACCGTTCCTGCTATTTTCACTTGTTGCGCATAAGTGTATGAAGCGATGAGTAAGGCCAGCAGTAGGATGGTTTTCTTTATCATATGGTCTGATTTGTCGGGCAAATTTAGAGATATATTTCGTGAGAGACAAGCTTTTCCTTCCTTAAACGAATGAGGCGAAACAAAAATGGCCACAGAATCTGCGGTCATTTTTTTGTTATCAGATAGATAATACAAACACGAGGCCGCTTGGCAATATTGATTCTTTCTTTCAACGTACACCACTGGAAACTCGTCGCTAGTCTAAAGAGTACTATTGGTATCCTGTTCCTCAAAACGAAATAAACGAGAGTCGGGGACATTTGTTAGTACAGAATCCATTGTGGCCTGTCGTAATAGATGGAATGATACTGTTTTTTCACGGGTTTGTTTTGGTCTTGTGTAACATCAGTTATAAATATATTTAACATTTGTCTTCTATCTGGTTTTTACATTTTCCTTGTCAGTAACAACTGGAAAACACACACACTTTCTTCTCTTCCAAGTTAATATTCTCTTCTGAGTTGAAATTTTTAAATTAATTAATAATAGCTTATTTATATTTTTAATTAAAATAATATGTTTTTATTTGATAATATAAAAAATATATTATATTTGTAGTGGTTTTATTTGATAAATATTTAATTATATAAAGCTGTATTTGTTACCTTATGATAAACATTCATGAGTAAATATTTGTTGACCATATTTTTATTTGCTGTACTTCAAGCATTTAGCCACATTTCAGTTGTCTCGGATGAGGTAAATGTTCTCATCGTGGGCGGAGGTGCAAGTGGGACGGCATCGGGTATTCAAGCATCAAGAATGGGGGTGAAGACGTTAATTATTGAAGAAACCGATTGGCTTGGAGGAATGTTGACCTCTGCCGGAGTTAGCGCTGTTGATGGTAATTATAATCTGCCCGCAGGTATTTGGGGTGAGTTCAGAGATTCTCTGGTAAGCCATTATGGGCATTTGGATTCGTTAAAAACGGGGTGGGTTAGCAATGTCTTATTTGAACCTTCGGTTGGAAATAAAATATTTAAACAAATCTGTTCGAAAGAAAAAAATCTGACTGTTTGGTATAAAACCAGGCTCGTTTCCGTTGAAAGAAAAAACGGAAAGTGGACTGTAGAATTAAACATAAACGGGAAAATAAGAAGGATTAAGACATCTGTCCTTATCGATGCCACGGAGTTGGGTGATGTAGCCAAACTATGCGGAGTTTCTTACGATATTGGGATGGAAAGCCGTCTGGTAACAAACGAATCTGTTGCTCCTCTCGAAGCGAATAATATAATACAGGATCTAACCTGTGTTGCCATACTTAAGGACTATAAAAAAGACGTTTCGATTTCTCGTCCCGAAGGTTATGATTCGACACTATTTGCCTGTGCCTGTAAAAATGTTTTGTGTCTGTCGCCTAAAGAGCCCGAACGGTTGTGGGGTAAAAATGAGATGATTACATACGGTAAATTGCCGAATAATAAGTACATGATCAATTGGCCTGTCGAAGGAAATGATTATTACCTCAATCTCATTGAAATGAATTTGCAGGAAAGAAGCGAGGCTTTGAAAAAAGCGAAGAATTTTACAATGTGTTTTCTTTACTTTTTACAAAATAAGTTAGGCTTTAATACTTTTGATTTAGCCGATGACGAATATCCGACCGAAGATAAACTTCCTTTTATGCCGTATCATCGGGAATCGAGGCGGATACACGGTAAAGTTCGCTTTACACTGAATTATATCATCGATCCGTACAAACAAGAATATAACTTATACCGTACAAACATTGCGGCAGGAGACTATCCTGTCGATCATCATCATGCACGTTATCATGGCTATGAACAACTTCCGGATCTTTATTTCTATCCTGTACCTTCATACGGGCTTCCATTAGGCACGCTTATTCCAAAGAAAGTAAAAGGACTGATTGTTGCCGAAAAATCTATCTCCGTTTCAAATCTTGTAAATGGCACAACTCGCCTGCAACCCGTCGTGCTTCAAATCGGACAGGCAGCGGGAGTTTTAGCGGCTCTGGCTGTCAGAAATAACTGTGATGCAGAAGACGTACCGGTAAGAATGGTACAACAGGAAATATTGGCTTCGGGTGGTTATCTGATGCCGTACCTGGACGTGCAAAAAGATAACATTCTTTTCCCTGTATACCAACGAATAGGAGCTACGGGTATTCTGAAAGGAATCGGGAAAAATGCAGGATGGTCCAATCAGACATGGCTCAGAGTTGACGATCCTTTACTGCGTTCAGAACTGGACGGATTAAGGGATATTTATCCTGCAAGTAAAATTGAGAACCCCGAAGGCGACTCGCTGACTCTGGGATATGCTGTTAATCTGATAAGGGATATAGCCCATCAGGAGAATATTATGATTGACGGGGATATATACAAAGAGGCGGAAAAACTGTATGCAAAATACGGCATGGGTGATTTTAATATAGATGCACCAATCAGAAGAGGCGCTTTTGCTGTACTGGCAGACAAGTTTTTAAATCCTTTTAAAAAGGATGTGGATATATACGGAAACTTTAAATAAAAGAATACTATATGGAAACAAACGATCGCAGAAATTTCCTTAAGAAAGCGGCCATTGCCGGAGCATCGGTCGCGGCAATGCCCGTTGTTTCGGCTTGTGCAAACAGTACTCAGCGAGGTGGAAGCGGGCATCCGTTAAAGACAGATGAATCTATAGCAAGCACTTTGATTGTGCCTAAAAAGGCCGGACTTCAGATATCAGGTACTTTCCTTGATGAAATATCCCATGATATACCTCATCAAAACTGGGGTGAAAAAGAATGGGATTTAGACTTTCGCTATATGAAAAGTATCGGCATCGACACCGTTATTATGATTCGTTCGGGATACCGGAAATTTATTACATATCCGTCAGGGTACTTATTGGAAAAAGGATGTTACATGCCTTCTGTGGATTTGGTGGATATGTACCTGAGATTAGCAGCCAAATACGATATGAAATTTTATTTCGGGCTCTACGATTCCGGAAAGTATTGGGATACAGGTGATTTGTCTTATGAAATTGAGCATAACAAATATGTGATAGATGAGGTTTGGAAAAAATACGGGGAAAAATACAAAAGCTTTGCCGGTTGGTACATAAGCGGAGAGATCAGCCGCAAAACCAAAGGTGTTATAAATGCTTTCTACTCGATGGGAAAACAATGTAAAGACGTTTCCAACGGGCTGCCCACATTTATTTCTCCGTGGATAGATGGTAAAAAAGCCGTAATGGCTGCGGGGGGACAATTGTCGAAAGCCGATTCGGTTTCGGTACAGGAACATGAGAAAGAGTGGGGCGAAATATTCGATGGAATAAAAGGAGCAGTAGATGCTTGTGCTTTTCAGGATGGACATATAGATTATGACGAACTGGATGCTTTTTTCGAAGTAAATAAAAAACTGGCTGATAAGTATGGACTGCAATGTTGGACCAATGCTGAGACATTTGACCGTGATATGCCGATAAGATTTCTCCCTATCAAATTCGACAAACTGCGCATGAAGCTTGAAGCAGCTAAGCGTGCCGGTTATGATAAAGCTATAACATTCGAGTTTTCTCACTTTATGAGTCCTCAGTCTGCTTATCTACAGGCAGGATATTTATACGACAGATACAAAGAATATTTTGAAATAAAATAATACCCGGATATATGAACTCAGGCGTAAATATAGGTTACATAAGTTTTTTATCTGTCGTTGCGGCTTTGGGCGGATTCCTTTTCGGATACGATACCGCCGTAATATCAGGAACAATAGCTCAGGTGTCGGCTCAATTCTCTCTCGATGCCTTATCGCAAGGCTGGTATGTAGGATGTGCCCTTGTCGGTTCCATTTTCGGCGTATTATGTGCCGGCATACTCAGCGATAATTTCGGGCGTAAGAAAACCCTCATGGTAGCAGCGATATTGTTTTCGGTGTCTGCTGTCGGTTGTGCTGTGTCGTCCGATTTCAATCATCTGGTTATCGCCCGCGTTCTCGGAGGGGTTGGTATAGGAGTCGTTTCTATTGTTTCTCCACTTTATATATCCGAAATATCGGTGGCTGAATACAGGGGACGTTTGGTTTCTCTCTACCAGTTGGCTGTTACGGTAGGTTTCTTAGGCGCGTATCTGGTCAATTTTGCTTTATTGAATTACTCGACAGGTGGTGCAGAACACCTGTCTAACCCTACTTTATATCATATCTTCCATAGCGAGGTTTGGCGGAGTATGCTTGGTATGGCTGTAATACCGGCCGTATTATTCTTTATTGTAATATTTTTTATACCGGAAAGCCCCAGGTGGTTGATATTAAAAAAACGCGATGTGAAGGCAGAATCGATATTGAGCCACATTTATGGATCGACGGGGTCTGCTGTTTATGAAATGAATGAAACGAAAAGGGTTATTGGCTCCGAAACGAAGTCTAACTGGCGTGTTTTGCTAAAACCGGGCATTATGAAAGCTATCGTCATTGGGGTGGCGATTGCTATATTAGGGCAATTTATGGGGGTTAATGCAGTGCTTTATTACGGCCCTTCCATTTTCGAGAGCAGCGGCCTGTCGGGAGGAGATTCACTTTTCTATCAGGTAATTGTAGGTTTGGTAAATATGCTGACTACAGTTCTGGCTATTTTTATTATTGATAAGATCGGACGTAAGAAACTTGTTTATTATGGTGTTTCAGGTATGATAGTTTCACTCCTTCTTATTGCATTTTATTTCATTAAAGGCACCGGTTTGGGTATTTCCAATGTAATATTGTTAATATTCTTTTTGGCTTACATTTTCTTCTGTGCTGTATCGATCTGTGCTGTCATTTGGGTTCTGCTGTCAGAAATGTATCCTATCAAAGTTCGGGGTCTGGCCATGTCGATAGCCGGATTTTCTCTCTGGGTAGGAACATACCTCATCGGTCAACTGACTCCTTGGTTATTGGAAAATCTGAAACCTGAAGGAACCTTTATTCTCTTTGCTGTCATGTGTGTGCCATACATGATTATTATGTGGAAATTAGTTCCCGAAACAACAGGGAAATCATTGGAAGAAATAGAAAAATACTGGGAAACATAAATCTTGAAAAATACTTTATAAAGAAATAATCTTATGGATTTAAAAAAATTAGAGGAGCTGTATAAAGTAGAGCTTCTGGACAAAGTCTTGCCTTTTTGGCTCAAAAACTCTCAGGATAAAGAGTATGGTGGATATTTCTCTTGCCTCGACAGAGATGGTTCGGTATTCGATACCGACAAGTTTATCTGGCTACAGGGGCGTGAGGTGTGGATGTTTTCCTCTATGTACAACAATGTGGAAAAACGCCAGGATTGGTTGGATTGTGCCATTCAGGGAGGAGAATTTTTAAAGAAGTATGGGCACGACGGCAACTATAACTGGTATTTTTCGCTCGATCGCAAAGGCAATCCATTGGTAGAGCCATACAACATCTTTTCGTACACATTTGCTACGATGGCGTTCGGACAGTTGAATAAGGCTACTGGTAACGAAGAATATGCCGGAATAGCCCGGAAAACATTTGATATAATCCTATCGAAAGTGGACAATCCGAAAGGCAAATGGAACAAGGCTTATCCGGGTACGCGTAATCTGAAAAACTTTGCGCTGCCGATGATCCTCTGCAATCTGGCTCTTGAGATAGAGCATTTGTTGTCGGAAGATTTTTTGTCGGAACTAATGGAAAACTGTATTCACGAAGTTATGGATGTGTTTTGCCGTCCCGAACTTGGCGGTATTATCGTCGAAAATGTAACTGTTGACGGCCGGTTATCAGATACTTTCGATGGCCGTCTAATGAATCCCGGGCATGCCATCGAAGCCATGTGGTTTATAATGGACTTGGGGAAACGCCTCCGTAGACCCGGATTAATAAATAAGGCGGTAGAAACTACATTGAAGATGGTTGAGTATGGCTGGGATAAAGAATACGGCGGTATTTTCTATTACATGGATCGCCTGGGACGTCCGCCTCAGCAACTGGAATGGGATCAGAAACTATGGTGGGTACATATCGAAACGCTTATTTCTTTGTTGAAAGGCTACAACCTGACAGGCTCGAAAGAATGCTTAGAGTGGTTCGGCAAAATTCATGATTATACGTGGGCGCATTTCAAAGATAAGGAATATTCCGAATGGTTCGGATACCTGAATCGGAGAGGAGAAGTACTGCTAACCCTGAAGGGTGGTAAATGGAAAGGGTGTTTTCATGTTCCGCGCGGATTATATCAGTGCTGGAAAATATTGGAGGAAATAAATAGTGGGAAAAATGTAGAATTGCATAAGGCTGAGAAACTGTTTCTGAAATAATATATACTAAAAATTAAACAAATCCGGATGAAAGAACAGAATGAACGTAGAGATTTCTTGAAGAAGATGGCTATAACCACCGGAAGCTTATCTGTAGCCGGCGTTTTGAATTCTTATTCTTCGAATAACTATGTAAATGGAAAAGAAAGTATTCAGGGATCAGATGATAAGTACAGGCTGATTCCTAAAGGTGCGGGCTTGCCTGTTACCGGGACTTTTCTGGATGAGATTACCTGGGATATTCCATCCCAGAACTGGGGTTATGACAAATGGGACAAAGACTTCGATGCAATGAAAAAGATGGGTATCGATACCGTTGTTCTCATTCGTGGAGCATTCGGCCGGTATATGACTTTCCGATCCGAAATGCTGATGAAATACGAAGGAAAGTATATGTATGAACCGGCATTTGATCTTATGGGCATGTTTCTTGACCTGGCAGACAAATATGGAATGAAGTTTTATTGCGGCATATTCGACACCGGAAGATATTGGTTGTCCGGAGATTTCAAGAAAGAAGTGGAGATTAACAAGCTGTTTCTGGATGAAATACAAGAAAAATACGGACATCATAAATCATTCTACGGATGGTATTTATCGCAGGAAGTGAGTCGCCGTACAGGAGGAATAGTAGAATCGTTTGCCGAAATAGGACGGCATGCGAAAAATATTTCAGG
>JAISES010000491.1 GCA_031263965.1 Prevotella sp.
CAGAGAGGCGAAATAGGTACGCATCAAAATCATATTAAAGGTGTTTATCGCTCCAGGGAGGATGAGGGCCCATATGGTATTTACCAGCCTAAGATTATTCACCAATAGATACGTAGGTATCATACCGCCATGGAAGTACATCGTAAACATAATAACCAAAGTAACCGGTCGTCTTCCCCGAAGATCGTTACGGGCAAGGGGATAGGCGCACAATACAGTCATAACCATGGTTACCGCCACATAGATTATTGTAAGAAATATAGTAAACCAAAGGGAACGTACTAATAAACCATTTTCAAATACCGTCTTATATGCGGTAATATTAAACCCTATAGGGTATAGCCCAACCCTTCCCATGGTAACCGGGGCAGGATCGGAAATAGAAATGGCAAGTAGATTTATAAAAGGAAGAATACAGGTTAAGGATAATAGTATTAACAAAATAGTAACAACGGCTTTAAAAATACGATCCCCGGTACTTTCTATCATGCTTTCCTGACTCCCTTTTTCATAAAACTATGGACCATTTCATATTCATAGAATTTACCAGACACTATCTCCGGTTAATTTCTTACTTAGTTCGTTTGCACCGATCACCAGAAAAAAGTTAATAACTGACTGGAATAAACCAACTGCTGTGGCTACACTGAACCGGCTGTTTACTATTCCGACCCGGTAAACAAAAGTACTTAATACATCCGAAACATGGTATACAGTAGGATTCCCCAGCATCAAAGGTTTTTCAAAACCAATAGCCGCCATTTGGCCGATCCGCAGGATGAACATGATTACAATAGTGGTACTGATGCAAGGAAGCGTTATCCGCCACATCATTCGCATCCGGCTACAGCCATCTACTCTGGCTGCTTCGTATATCTCCTGATCGATTGCGGTTATAGCAGCCATGTATATGATGGCACTCCACCCTATGGTCTGCCACAGGCCAACAATAAAGTAAGTAAATATCCACCAGCCATTTACCGTTAAAAAAGGTATCTTAGTAAGCTTTATACTACTGAGGAAAGCGTTAATAATTCCGGAATTGGTGGCAAAAACCTGATACACCATACCGCTTATAATAACCCAAGAGATAAAATGGGGCAGATATAAAATCGTCTGGGTAACTCTTTTGAACAACCCATTTGCCAACTCATTTAACATCAAGGCCAGGATAACAGGCGCAGGAAAACCTAAAACAAGATCGAGAAGATTCAAAGTCAAAGTATTTCGGATGCTCCGTAAAAATTCCGGCATTCGGATTACTTCACGAAACATATCTAACCCAATCCAGTCACTTGCTAGAATACCCCGAAACATATTGTAATTCTTAAATGCTATTACAAGACCCCCCATAGGTCCATAATGAAACAAAGTATAAAAAATCAAAGGAGGTATAAGCATAATATACAACAGATAGTGAGTACGGACATAGCTTAAAAAATTTTGCTTCTTTATTGTCCTGGTGTACCCAGCTCTCAATTTCCCCATCCATAATCCCCATTCAAAAAATTCTATAAAATAACCCGGTTTAAAACTACCTAAATTTAAAATCAGGTTAGATTTTAACATATCCCCAGGAGAAATCAAATAAATTCTTTGTCTAATTGTATCAATTTCGATTATGAAAGCATGAATAAGCGATATTAATACTTATAATTAAATTTACAACAATCTTTACAGAAAGCCTGATCATTCTCGGGTTTGTCTTCTTAGAACTTATATAGGCCGGCTGGTATCCCGGTTTTACTATAAAAACCGCTTATGTATATAAAAATTTCATTTGAAATTTCGGACATTTCCGGATATACTACAGGAGAGTTGAAATGTCAAATTTTGACCCCCTGTAGTATATTTTTTGAATATATTAAGGCTTAAGAAGGAAGACATCTTAAATGGAGTATCATCTTAAAAAGGATATTGGCAATAGCTCCTTTATTCTAAAGCTGTTCTGTTCTTTTTTACTTTTAGGCAGTATCCCGGTTATCGCTATTACTATTCTAAACCACAGGCTGATCATTAATTTTTACACTACCACATTGGGAGAGTCTTATACAAAAAAACTACAGGCGGCAGATACTATTGCCAAGATGTGGGATGACGAAATGAAAAATGAAGCTCTTGCTATATCCATGAATGAATACTTGAATGGTTTCGAATTAAACATGGCAACTTCCGGTTATACCAGTCTTTATGATCAAGTTGCAGACCTTATGAAAATTTCTTCCGAATTGAGAAAAATCTGTATCATTAACAATAGATACAGTTCCATATCTATCATCAGTGCAAAGCGAGAACTGATTATTACCTCGAATCATGGAACAATCTCTTTAAAGGATAAGAACACCAGTATATACCGGCAATATGGTGTATTTCTTCAGGCTGATTATCCGAACTTGAACAAATTTACCTTGTCGATGCGGGACATGTTCCAGTTCACCCGAAATGAAAATGTCCTGACCTATGCTGTTCCTTTAATGGCAGATAGATTTCAAAGTGATTGGATCATCCTCTTTGATCTGAAAGAAACTGAGCTTTGCAGAATTATCAATGGCGGCATAGAAGAAAATGGGGGCAATATATTTATTATCAGTTCCGATGGCATGATCCTTTCACATACCGATAAGGAAAATATTGGAAAAAATTGGAGTTCGCTTCCCATTATCAATAATATCCTGCAAAGTGAATCCTCTCAGGAGAATTTTTTAACCACGGCAAGAGAAAAAGATTTTTTTGTCTATTATTTTAAATCTGATTTAATCGACTGGTATTACTGTTCCTTTGTTCCAATAGATGAATTTAACATGAAAACAAAAGAAGGACTTTTGCTGATTATTGTATTATCGGTATCTCTTTTAATATTAGTAATTCCCCTCTCTTATATATTAGCTAGTAAACTGAATACTCCTCTGAAAAAAATCGTGTATCAGTTGAAAAA
>JAISES010000499.1 GCA_031263965.1 Prevotella sp.
GTTTGCTTTACGTGCGGGGCACCCGTCAGGTGAAAAAGGTGTAAAACGGGATGCCTGTCTGAGCCTGAAAGGCGAGTTCAGCCCGTTTAGCCTTTGAACCTGCCACGGGTCGCACGGTAAAGCGGGCGCATAAAGCATTTTTGGTTCCTTTTGCTGCTTTGGGCAAAAGGAACGCAAGCAATCTGTGATTGCGCGCAGGTACTGTTTCGGATAAATGAACATATAAATCAGAATATATCCCCGCTGGCGCGGACATTTGTCCGTGTCCTGCTCCAAGAGCAATATTAGTCGCATGATTTATAAAT
Organism: Prevotella sp.; assembly: GCA_031263965.1. Taxonomy (GTDB): domain Bacteria; phylum Bacteroidota; class Bacteroidia; order Bacteroidales; family Dysgonomonadaceae; genus Dysgonomonas. Next base: position 306 of record JAISES010000499.1, read on the forward strand.
ATTTATAACCGGCAACTTGAATTAATTAAGAAAGAAAATATTTAAATAGCTAATAGCCATAGGCTAACAGCTAACAGCTAAAGATATGAAAATTACAATAGATGGACATACGATAGAAGTCGAAGCAGGCACTACTGTCTTGCAGGCTGCCCGTATGATCGGTGGCGAAAGCGTGCCCCCTGCCATGTGTTATTACTCCAAACTGAAAGACTGCGGAGGCAAATGCCGTTGTTGTCTGGTAGAGGTGAGTAAGGGAAGCGGGAAAGATCCCCGTCCGATGCCGAAACTTCAACCGTCGTGTGTAACAGCCGTTCAGGACGGTATGGAAGTAAAAAGCGCTACCTCGCCACGGGCGTTGGAAGCCCGTAAAGCTGTAACGGAATTCCTGCTTATTAATCATCCGCTCGATTGTCCTGTGTGTGACCAGGCAGGAGAATGCGATTTGCAGAATCTGGCTTATGGTAACGGCAATTTCAGATCGCGTTATATAGAAGAAAAACGTACATTCGAACCGGAAGATATAGGGCCTTACATACAACTGCATATGAATCGCTGTATTCTTTGCTATCGTTGTGTAAAACTGGCCGGGCAATTGACACCCGAACGGGTTCATGGAGTTTTGGGACGTGGCGATCATGCCCGGATATCTACTTACATCGAAAGGGCTATAGATAACGATTTTTCGGGTAATATGATAGATGTGTGTCCTGTTGGAGCATTGACCGATAAGACTTTCCGTTTCAAATCGCGTGTGTGGTTCAACAAGCCATTCAATGCGCACCGTCATTGCACCAAATGTGCGGGCAAAGTAATATTGTGGATGTTCGGAGATACGGTTCAACGCGTAACAGCACGTAAAGACGAATGGCACGAAGTAGAAGACTTTATTTGCAACGAGTGCCGTTTCGGGCACAAGAACGTGGAAGACTGGACGATTGAAGGCCCTCGCAAATTTGAGAAATTTTCTGTTATCAATGTCAATAACTATACGACCCCTCAGAAAAAGGTGAAAATAGAAACGGATGATCTGGTGTTGGAAGGACGTGAATCGGACAGGGAAAAGATAAGTATGGCCGGTTCGCCGTATGATGCGAAAGAACTGGCTGCAATTGAGAAAACAAAAGGATAGATACGAGTAGACAAGTAAACGAGTAGACAAGTTATTTAATCTTGTATCTCGTGCCTTGTGCCTCGTTAACTGAATATAAATATGGAAATTACATTTATTATAGAAAAACTGATCTTTATCGTCCTGGTATTTGCCGTAACAATGTTTTTTGCATTGTATGCCACCTATGCCGAACGAAAGGTTGCCGGTTTCCTCCAAGACCGCCTGGGACCGAACCGTGCAGGTATTTTCGGATTGTTGCAACCGATAGCCGATGGCGCAAAACTTTTCTCGAAGGAGGAGTTTATGCCGGATACGCCGGATAAGATACTTTTTATCTGTGGCCCTGCTATTGCCATGACGTTATCCCTTCTGGGAACGGCCGTTATCCCCTGGGCAGAGAAATTCGTTATCGCCGGATATGAGTTTATTCCCCAGGTAGGCGACGTAAATGTGGCTGTATTGTATATTGTGGCTGTATTATCGGCTGGTGTCTACGGCGTTGTTATCGGAGGTTGGGCTTCTAACAACAAATACTCGCTGATGGGTAGTATCCGTGCAGGAGCGCAAATGATCTCGTACGAAATAGCGATGGGATTGTCTGTTATTGCTTTGGTGATGATGACAGGTTCGCTCAGTTTGCGCGAAATAACTTTGCAGCAAGGCGGATGGAACGGGATGGAGTGGAATATTATTTACCAACCGCTGACATTTATCATTTTTCTTGTATGCTCTTTTGCAGAATGTAACCGTACTCCGTTCGACCTTGCGGAATGTGAATCGGAATTGGTTAACGGACATCATACGGAATATTCTTCGTTGGGAATGGGATTCTTCATGTTCTCGGAATATGCAAGCATGTTCTTTTCATCGGCGCTTATATCCGTATTATTTTTCGGAGGATATAACTATCCGGGAATCGGCTGGGTAAATGAAAACTGGGGCGTAAATATTGCGAATATTTTCGCGGTATTGTCTCTTCTGGCAAAAACATCATTCTTCATATTCTTCTATATGTGGGTGCGCTGGACAATACCGAGATTCCGCTACGACCAACTGATGAAACTGGGGTGGAAGATACTGTTCCCTTTGGCAATAGTAAATATTTTCCTTGTGGGAATTTTCACGCTGTTATAGCACCTCTCCCGGCCTCTCGAAAGAGAGGAGAGGAGATTGAAAAAAGTGATATGAATATGGATTTACAAAATATAAGAAATACAGGAATCCTTCTTTTGGAGGGATTGGGGAGGCGCTTATGTCAATAAAAGATATATCATTATCGGGAAGAAAGGCTGAGGTTGTTGATAAAAAGATGACTTTGAAAGAACGTCTTTACCTGCCTGCTATTGTGCAGGGATTAGGTATTACGATAAAGCACTTCTTTAAAAAGAAAGTTACGATACAATATCCTGAGCAGCAACGCGAGTTCAGCCCTGTCTATCGCGGACAACATGCCCTTATGCGCGACGACCAGGGACGCGAACGCTGTACAGCCTGCGGATTATGCGCTCTGGCCTGCCCTGCGGAGGCCATCACGATGGTAGCAGCCGAACGTAAGAGGGGAGAGGAACATTTTTATCG